>DJYG01000030.1 GCA_002450015.1 Cyanobacteria bacterium UBA6984
AATAATTTATTAAAAGAAGAAAAAATAGATAAAAATTTACTTGATGTTTATAATGAACAACTTGCAATTGCAGGTTCAAATATTATTTTCTTACGTAAAAAATATTTATCAGAAATAGAAAAAATAGCTCAAAACAAACATTCAAAAATATCGCAGACAGAAATTCTGAAAATGATTTATTCATCAACTTTTGAACTTGATGAAACAATAGAAGATATTTTAGAAAATTATAAAAAAGCCTTAGAAGAAAATTTTACGGAAGAAATAAGAAAAAAACAATCATTAATAGGACCTCACAGAGATGATATAATTTTTTTCATAAATAATAAAGAATCAACAAAATTTGCTTCTCAAGGACAACAAAGAACAATAGTTCTTGCCCTAAAAATGGCAGAAATAGATATTATAAAAGAAAAAGCAGGAACATCGCCAATTTTACTTCTTGATGATGTGCTTGCTGAACTGGATGATAAAAGACAAAATTATTTGCTTAATTCAATAGACTCAGATACTCAAACAATCATAACATCTGTTGATACATTATTTTTTAACGAAGAATTTCTAAAAGATGTAAAAATTTTCAAAATAGAAAATGGTGAAATAAAAAAATAATTGGATATGTTAAAAAATGTAAAAATGTTTTATTCATGACCGCAAAAATAATATTTATGATTTTTAAATCATTTACAGGTAGGAATATCAGTTTTTTGCATGCTAAAAATTAATCCGATTAAAATAGGAAAAAGTAACAATTATAAAGAAGTACAAGCTCGTACTTCAAATTTTTTCGTATCTTCGCCTATTGCAAAAAAAACTTTGAAAACTGATATTTTTGAAAAAAATAATAAGAGAGAAAATATACTACAACTACCTTTTTTAGGTAAAAAACAAAATAAATACGAACAAGGTGCAGAAATAGCAAATAACCTAAAAGATGTTTTAAAAGGTTTTGTTGGTGCTGTTACAAATGAAAAATTTATAGAAAATTATAAAAAAATAAATGAAAAAAATGTTATTCCAACCATAAATGCATACAATAAAATATCACCTGATGAAACATTAATAGGTGCAATATGCAAAGAAAGAGCAAATTCCTACAAATCAAGAATGAATACAGTTAGTGGAATTACCGATATGTTGGTAAATTTAGGTAACAAAACTGGTGTTCAAACTCAACATTACAAAAAACATTTTGATGAAGAATTAAAATCTCAATATGAAACAATTCTACCTGTAAAAGTAAATCAGCTTGATAAAATTTCCGGAGCATTAATTCAAGCTATTGAAAATAAAAACAGCTTAACTGAATATGAACGTAATTCTATAAAAAATGCTGATATTAAAGATACACAATCTTATACAACAAAAATTTTAAACAATTCTGTTAAAAATGCACAAAAATCTATGGAAGAACAAGCAAATTATGACGGTTGGAGTGCAAAATTAGGTGAACAAATTAGAAAGATATGGAATTCCGAAAATCAAAAAGAACTTGTTCATGAAGATATTAAAATTTTTGATAATCAAGTTAAAGAACTTGATAAATTAGTTGGCACAAAAGATTATAATAAAAAATTTAAAGAAATTTTTGATGTAGAATATGACCCTGAATTAATTGCAACATATAAACAAAAAGAAGAAAAATTTGTTGCAGCTTCAATATGTTCAGGTGTAGAAAATAATTTCAATAAATCAGTATCAGATTTACTAAAAAACAAACCTTTAGCAGATAAATATAACTATGTTCCAAATGCAATTGGAGCTGCAATTCCTATCTTAGAAGAAACAAAAGAACAAATTTACGAAAGAAATTTAAACTCATTTGCTGAATTTGTTGGTAAAGGCAATACAGAAGAAGGTAAAAAACAAATTGAAAAAACAATGAAAGAATATAGAATAAAATCTAATTCATCATTGGAAGATAAATATGCTGTAATGCAGCGTATGGCGCAAAAATATTCAAGAAGATTACATCAAAATACACAACAAGCAACAGGCAAAAAAGACTTAAAAGAAATGAAACGAGAATATGATAATTCATATTACGCAGCTTTTGGAGTAAAAAATGATATTGCAAAACGTGTAGCAGATTATAGAAATTCTCAAATGTGGTCAGAATTATTGGTTCAAGATACAATTTTGGGTGCTGTTTCTATTCCAATTTGGATGAGTACAGCAGGAACAGGTATAATACCAACATTAAAAATAGCAGGCATGCATTCTGCCGCAACAGCTGCATTATACAGTTCCGACAGATTTTCTTCCAAAAAAGGAATGACAGAAGAAGATTTAAAAGAAATTCTTAAATATACTGCAATAGATGGTGCAACAGCAATAGCAAACCAATTTGCATATAAAGGAATAGAAGCTATAACATCTCCAATAGCCCAAATTTCCGGTAAATCAGCAAAATTAACAGATTTTGCTTTATCAACAATAGCTGATGTTGCAATAGACAGCGGTTTTGAATATGTAGCAACAGGTAAAATTACATTACAAGGTGTTGTTTATTCCGTAGCTTTTTCTGCAGGCGGTTATATTGTTGACTTAAAAGTTGATGATGCTCAAAGAAAAACTTTGTAAAAAATATTAAACTATGTAAAAATAATAGTTTTAATAAACTATTTTTGTAATTTATTAATCAATTTTTTTTATGTAAAAACGTTATAAAACATGTAGCTATAGGGTTTTTACGTACGTATGACGAATGGTCAAAATTCACAATTGAATATTGGTAAAAACAACTTGTTTCAAGTTGATTTGTCTAAATTAAAATCAGGTATAAAAGCAGAAGAATTCAAAGATAATGCTGCTATGCTTGAAATTTTTAATGCAAGTGACACCAATAAAAATTCAGTTATTGACCAAAATGAATTATCAATTTTTACTGATAAACTGGTTAATGCAGCAGGTGAGGATAATGTTTTAACAGAATCAGAAACAAAAAAACTCATAAAACAAGAACAACACGCTCAAGAAGAATTACAAAAATCACAAGGTAAAGAAGTTTCAAAAACGAAGGTAAAAGCTCAAGATGTATTTGATTTTGCTCAAAAAATACAAGATTGGAGTAAAACAACAAAAATAAAATCATCTGTTGTAGAAGGTGATAAACGAATAGTTTCTTATGAAAATGGTGCTCAAGAAGTTATAAACAAAGATGGTTCAAAAGTTATAACAACAATAAGCGGTGGTGTTAAAACAGTTCAAACAAAAAATTCAGATGGGACGGTTGTAAAAGAAGAAATAACAGATGAAGAAAACGGATTTGTTGAAACATTAATTTATGATGATAAAGGAACTCAAGTTTCTTATACAAAACAAAAAGAAAATTCTCTTGAAGAAGTTTATTTTGATGAAGACAGTAAAAGAGTAAAATCTCATACGTTAACATCAGGTGATACAAAATATGAAATAGGAACAGAAGGTTTTGCAAACGGTAAAGTTACCAGACAAGTAATAGGAGAAGGTGACGAGCAGCAAGTATTAGAATACAAATATAATGGTGAAAATGATTTTACAAAAACCTTAAAATATAAAGATACAGAAACTGTTACAACAGTTAAAAATGGTGAAATAGCAACAATTGATGCTACGCAATATGATAAACAACATCAAAAAGTTCAAAGCGTAACAGTTGCAGAAGATGGAACAAAAACAGTATCTTTATACAAAAATAACAAAGTTGTTTATGATGCTGTTACATCACCAAAAGGCAGATTAACAGAAACTCAATATAATGAATCAGGTCATAAGCTTTCTCAACAAATAACATCACCAAATGGTAAAATACAAATTGCAGAATATGACGGTCATGGTAATACAAAAGTTGTTGTTCAAAATGGCGAAAATATTCAATCAATGGGACGTAAGTTTAATAGAACAACAAGTCAATTAGTATCTGCCAATAAAGGACATGTTTATAAAAATGAAAATGGTTCATCATATTTTTTAGTAGGTGATGAAGTTAAAGTTCCGGGTGAATTTCCTGCAAATCATAAAGGATTACAAAACAGAAACGGAGCTGCAGTAGAAATAGCTGAATATACAGCTCAAGAAGAACAACGTGTAGCTGCCCGTTTACAAGGTAAAGAACAAAAAACAGTTACAGTTCAAAAAGATTATTCAAATTGGTATAAATTCGCAGAAGAACAATTAAAATCAGAAGGAATTTCAAATCCGTCAAAAGGTCAAATAAACGATAGAACAAATGAATTATTAATATTAAATCCTAATGTAGAAATTCCTAAAAAAGGTAAAAAAATTGTTGCAATAAAAACAGAAGCAGATTTAAAAGCAGAAAAAATGCATGCCGAAAAACGTCAAGCATCTGAAGTAAAACGTGGAGTTGTAAACGGTATGGTTGCTGATTACAATAAAGCGTTAACAAGCTTTAATCATCAAATGGATAAAGATGGATGGGCAGCTGATGTTGCAGATGCTGTTTCATACATTTGGAATAATGATTTATGGTCAGCAACAGGAAATACTGCAAGACAAGTAAGACAAGATTTAAATGAATATAAAAATGATTTAGAACAATTAAGAACAGCATACCATCAAGGTGATACTCAATTTAAGACGAAATTTAAAGAAATTTTTGGAGTTGAATATAATCAACAAAATGTAGAATCATATAATGGCAAAAAAAATAAATTGGCTCAAGTATCAACAGCAGTTGCTACAGAAAAAGCTGTAACAACCAAAATGGATAAATTGTTTGCTCAAAATGATGAAAAAGCTATTAAATCTGAAATGAAAAGTTTATTAGGTCTTTCTGATTCAGATATGGACAAATTAGCTAAAAAATTAAAATCAGAAGGCAAATCATTGGATATAAATTATATGAAAAGTTTATATTCAGATATAAAAAAAGGTTTAGCTGCAAATACCAAAAAAGCATTAGGCGGTAAAACGCTTCAACAATATGAAAATGAAATGAATGCAGCATACAAAAAAGCTTATGGAAACAGAAATGATATAGTTCAAAGAGTTTCAAACTATAACGCATCTCAAGATACCGGTGCAGCGGTTGTAAAAACAACAACTAAAATAGTTGGTTCAGCGGTAATAGCAGCTGCAACAGGTGGTACAGCTTCAGGTTTATTATTGGCAGCAGTGGGTTCATCAGCATTATCATTTACAGTAGATGCAACAGATATGATGTCTGATAATTTAACACATTCTGCAAGTGAATATGGTACAGCTGCAAAAAATGCAGCAATTGACGGTGCAGGTCAAGTTATAAGTGGTGGTATGTCCAAATATTTGAAAGCTGCTGATGTTTCAAGAGTTGCCAGATATACAGCTCAAGCAGCAACAGATGTTGGTGTTGATTTAACGGCAGAATATTTGGAAACAGGTGAAGTTCATTTATCAACAGCTATTACTTCAGCTTTAGCTTCTGTTGGCGGTGAAGCATTAGGTGATTTCTTAGAAGCGAGAGCTGCAAGAAAAGCACTTGATTTAGGTGAAATTGATGAAGCTGCACTTGCAAGAGAGTACGGTTCTGTTGATCAAGGGTGGCTTGGTAATCCAAATGCACCAAGAATGTCAGAAGGTGAAAGAATTTCACAATTAAATCCTGCACATTCAAGATACATGACAGAGTTAACTTCAGAACAAATAGGGGCAAAAGTTAAAAGAACAGATGTTGGCAGTGGTTTTGCTTTAGAATCAGGTGATACTCGTGGTGTTAGATATGATGTTACAATGAATGAACATCAAGCATCAGTCGCAGATATTAACAATCTATTAGGCAAAAAAGGTGCATCAACTGATTTTGGTAAAGGATTAGTACAACTGGAAGACAGATTTAGAGCTGATAGAGTTGCTGCTTCTGGCGCAGGTATTCATACTAATAATGCAAAAGAATATGGAACATTTGCATCAAATGAAAAAGTTAAATCAATGGGCTTACAAGACAGATTAGATATAGTTCAAGATGCAGCTCAAATGTCAGGTTTAGCATATAGTGATGCAGAAATTAAATCAAACGGTTGGAAACAAATTACTTCTGCCTCTGCTGATAACGGATTCCATGCAAAAGCTTTTGAAAAAGATGGTGTTGTTATGATTGCATTTAGAGGTTCTGATGATGTTGCTGATTTAAAAGTTGATCATCAAATACTTTCAGGTCATTTGCCGGATCAATTTGATAATGCTTGTGAATTTTTAGAAAAAATAAAAGCTCAATATCCTAATGCAAAAATTGTTGTTACCGGTCACTCTTTAGGCGGTGGTTTAACAGAATTAGTTTCTTCAAAATATGATGATGTATTAGGATTATCTTTTGATGCTGTTGGTACAAAGAGTTTAGTTCAATCTCATGGATTAAAAGATAACCATAATACAATAAATTATGTTGTTAAAGGTGATATTATATCAAATGCTTCTGAACATGTCGGAAGTGTAACATTAGTGAACGAAGTTGTAGATGTAACAAAAGGTAATAAAGTTAATAGTCCGCATGCAATAGGTAATTTTATGGGTACTGCTGACAATTCATTATCAGGAGTTGAAGCAGGTATATTGCAATTAAACCTTGACGGAGCTACAGCTTCCAGAGCAAAAGCAGAAGCAAAAGGTTTAACTTTAAGTAGTGCTATTGCATCTTCTACTGATGGAAAAGTTTCTTTTGATGATGCATCATTTAAGAAAATACAAAAACAATTTGCAATTGATGTTCAAGGAATGAACGTTGATTTGAATGCAATGCAAGCTCAAATTAATGCTGTAAGTAATCCTCAACAAAAATCTCAATTACAAAATATATTAGATATAAGAAAAGCTTCAATAACAGAAGGTGCAAATATTAAAGCAAGAAGCACTGTACTTCAAAATATGACAGGTGATGAAATTAATGATATACTTGCAAGAGATTTTGGTTTCACAGAACCCGGATTTTTAGGTGGTGATACTCCATCTCAGCTTATTCAAATGGATAAAGATACAAAATTTGTAAGAGTATTTAATGATGAATCATCATTTGCAAAAGGTTCTTGGTTAATGCCTTATGATGAAGTTGTAGGTAAGTCGGCCGCAGAAATTAAAGATTTTTATGCTCTTCCTGCAATGCCAAAATATATTGTTGAAGTTGAAATGCCTGCAGGTGCAAAAATGTACACAGGTAAATGTAATCCTCTTGAAGGTTGGGGTAACGGAGGTGGAACTCAATTCTTCTTGATTGGTGATACAAGACCAAAATTATATGGTAAAATGGTAGCGTTGCCACAATAGAGGATATATTAATATGGCTGACGAAATTACATTTAGCGAAAATAAATTAATATTGCCATCTAAAACAATTTCATTTAAATATAAAATAGCTCAAATAATACAAACAACATTAAGAATATTTGTATTGTTAGATATTCCTGATGGTGTAATTGATTGTGAAAATATATACAGTATGACAAAAACAGGTGATTTAGTCTGGATTATTCAACATATTAATAAATTTAATCCAAATATAAAATTTGTGAGTTCGTATGTTGGTATGGCCCTATTACCAAATGGAAATATATCTGCAACAAATTATGTGGGAATGACATACGAAGTTTCTGCAAAAAATGGATTTTTATTATCGGGAAGAATGTCAAAATAGTTAATTTGACAATATTTATAATTTTGTTGTATATCTTTTATATAAAATATGTATAAAAGGATAAATATGCAACAAAATGTCCAATACAGAAAAAACACTCTTTTTATAAATAATAGACCACTTAATTTTGACTATACAATAGGAAATGCTTTTTCTGTTAATAATAAAATAGTTTTTATGCTTGAAATTCCTCCTCAAGACGAAACTTTGAGAAATATATATTGTCTAAATTCAAATTGTCAATTTTTATGGCAAGTTCAATCACCATTAGAAGCTTATCCTGAAATTGGTCAGGAAATACCATTTACAAATTTGGCAATTAGAGAAAACGGAACTGTTACTGCTTCAGATTTTTTAGGACGTAATTTTGATATAGATGAAAATACAGGAAAATTAATTAATTTTAAAGTTGCAAGATAATATACAATTATTTAACAATATATACAACAATCAGGTTCGGTATTTAACAAATACCGAACCTGATTAGTTACAAAATAAATATTATTCTTCAACATTTAAACCTTGAACTTTTACATCAATTTTACCGTCTGATTGTTCATATAAAGTTCTTGCAACAGCAGCAGGGTAGAATGAAAAACCTTTCATTTCACCGGCATTTATACGTTTTATAACTTCATCAATATATTTTTGAGTGTTTTCCTTCATTTCAGGATGTGAATCAACCCAATCACCTAAAGGAATACTACTTCTTTCGTGATTACATCCGCCGCATTCAAGCATATAATTACTTACAGTGTTTCTGCCGCCTTCAGAACGAGGTTTTATGTGTTCAATAGTTCCAACAGATAATTTTACAAGACGTTCACCTATTTCTTGATGAGTTCTTTCTGAATATTTTACTATAAATGCACTTACATCATTTTGAGAAGTAGGCATTTTTTCAGCTTCTTTATGAATTTGTGTATAAATTTCTTTATTTGAAATTTTTGATTTTAAATCATCAATATCTTTCAAAAAAGTTTTTCTTTTAAATTTTATTTCTTTGTCTGTTGATGATACAAATTTTCTTGTTGTATCGGTAACTTTTTTAACTTCTTCTTGTTCTGTTGAAGATAATTGTTTAGAAATTTCGTCAACAGTATCAAGTATAGAATTTTGTTTCGCTTGGAGTTTTTCCAGTTGAGGTGCTTTGTTTTCTTGTAGTAAATCTTTTAAACTTGCGTCAGGTTTTGATTTTGACCAATCTTTCATTAAATTAAAGCATTCTTTTTCAACAGGATGCATATATTTTTCATAATTTTTTAAAGTGCTGATTGCTTTTGCGCTTGTATTTCCTAAATCTTTTGAAACGGCATTCATTTGTTTTTGAGTCATCATTTCAACTCCGCAACACGGACATATAATATTTCCTAATGCTCTTACAGGTTCATCATGAGCATAACCTAAAAAAGGAACATACGCAGGTGCAAGAATTTTTTCTTGAGGTACGGTTTTTTCAAAAGAATCCGGTTTAGTTGCAAAATTTACATTAAATTTTGGTTGAATATTATTTGAATTTGTAATTTTTTTTGATGATAATACTGAAAATAAATTAATTGGTTGTATCATTTTTTTCCCTATTTATATCTATGCAACAAAATTAAGAATTTTTGATTGATTTTTATTTGTTTTTTTAGAAGTTTTAGCTTGTTCTTCTTTTTCAATACGAGCTTTTTCGGCTTTTATTTGAGCTTTAGATAATTTTAATTTAGAAGTATCTAATTTTATTAAACCTTTTGATTCTTTTTCTAAAGTTTCAGCAACAAGAATTGGATAAACTCGGCATCTTTTCATTGCTTCGCCTTTGTTAATTTTATCAATTACAACGTCAATATATTTTTGCATGTAATCTTTAATTTTTGGATTTTTTGTTACCCATTTATCAAGAGGCATATTTTGTCTTTTAGTATTCCATTCACGGCTTGCGTAAATATAATTAGAATATTTATTTTCACCGCCTTTAGAATTATCTTGAGGGTGACGGGGAACAATGTGTTCCAATGAACCAACAGATGGTTCTACTAATGCTATTCCTATTTGATACGGAGTTTTTTCTATTTTTGTTTTAGGGTCTTTTTGTGTGTATTTAACTATAAATGTGCTTATGTTTTCTTGTGCTTTTGGTAATTCTTCCGCAATTTCTTTAACTTTTGTTGCAGCGTTTTGGTCTTCCATTTTAACAGTAATTTTATCAAGTTTTTCCATAAACTTACGTCTGCGGAAAATGTAGTTTTCATCTTGTTGTTCAATAATTAATGTAGCTTCATCAACAAGATTAATTAATTTTTTTGAATCTTCTTCTTTTTTAACATGTTTATTACTGAATTGTGCAATTTTATCCAAAATACCCAATTCTTGAGTTTTAACTCTTTCAAGATGTTCAGGTCTTACTGTATCTAGAAGTTCTCTAATATTTTTTTGAGGTTCTTTTTTGCTTAATTTCTTAATGATGCCAAAAACTTGTTTTTCAACAGGGTGCATTCTGTCTTCAAAAGGTTTTAATAAATTTATGGCTGAACTGCTTGCTTGTCCTAAGTTATCTTTATTTAAATGTGAAATTTCTTTTCCGTTAATTAATCGTGTACCGCAATAAGGGCAAGGTACATCTCCCAATTCTCTTACTGTTTTTCCTACTATTGAATCATCAACCGAAGTAAAAGAAACATTTGCAACAGATTGAGAATATTCAAAAGTGTCTTTTTTTAAAGGTTTCAAAGCAATAGGATTCGTTTGATATTGCGCAAACGAAGGCATTTGAATTTTATTAAAAGACACACTAATAGGATTAAGCATACAATTATATATATATTGTCAAGATTTTTTTTTGCCTGATTTCGCATAAGTATTAACAAATATTTACAAAAAAATAATAATCGCTTAACTGTGTAAATATATGTTACATACATGAACACAAAACAGGTCTTGAGTACCAATATGTTGAAGGATTTTTGAAAAAGCACTATGAGTGAACAGTAATGAGTAAACTGTGACCTGTGAATAGTGACTTTAGCAAGTAAGTTGGGTGAAACCCAATAAAACTTTCAAAACAGTAACATAAACCCATCATTCTGAGGTACAAAGTACCGAAGAATATTCTACAAAAAACTGAATACTTCGCTAACGCTCAGTATGACGAAAGTAAAGGTATAAATATGAAAGGAGTAATAAAAATCAACCCTATTGAAATGAATAATTTTCACTTAATGAA
>DJYG01000033.1 GCA_002450015.1 Cyanobacteria bacterium UBA6984
TGAAGAACTATATGCACTTGCTACATCGTTTATTTGAGAGGTTAATTTTTCTATTTGTCTTGCAGCTGTATCTTCTTCAAATTGAGCTTTTGTTAAATCAGTTTTTGCTCTTTGCCATTGCATTTTCATTGTTATTACTAAAGACATGTTTTTTTTCTCTCTTTTCTTAATTTATCTCTCGTACTTATATAAAGTTTTTTTTGAGTAAAAAATTGACTTTTTTTACTCATGTATATTTACATTTCTTAACAAACAGTCACAATGCCACAAGATTACGCTTTTGGGGCATAAGTTAAGAAAATAATCATTCAATTTCTAATTTTATTTTAACTTTCAAATACAGATATTTATATCTGTATTTGTATAAAGTATTTTTCTGTTTAAAAATTGCCTTTTCCCATTTCATGCCTGTTTCGGATTATTTGAGTTTGTATAGCCTGCATGCTTCGACAAATTATTTTATTAATTTTTATAATAAAATTTTTGACTATTAAAAAAAAATCCTTAAATATAAATTGTTAAGAGAATAAGGAGAGTATAATATGTCTATCAATGCAATCAAATCACAAATGCTTGGTATTTATCAGGCAAAAGCAAACGTCAAAACTGATGTTCAAGAAGAGTCAAAAAAGCAATCGGAAACTTCGCAAACTAATCCAACCCCAAGTAAACAAATTTCAGCAGATGATGTTTTTAAATATATGTCTGCGTCATCATTCACCACACCTGTTAATATGAAAAAAACGGTTAACGTCAAAGCCTATGTAAATGTGGAAAGTGAAGCAAGAATTTCAGCCTCAATGAAGGATTTTGAAACTCAATTTGCCTCTAAGCTTTCAACTGTAAAATCAGAATTTGGCAACATTTCAGACGATTTAGCCCAAAAAATTACACTTTTAATGTTTTAGAATTTACTTAAAAATCGAATAGAATTGCATTATGTAGATATATGCCCGAAGTAATTCGGGCTTTTTCTTTTATTAATTTAATTAGAGAGCTTGTAGTGCTGCTATTTTCATTGTTTGAACATCTGGTTTTTTACCGGTCCAAATTTCAAAAGCCTTTGCCCCTTGATAAATTAGCATATCAAGTCCGTTCACGGTTTTTAATCCGCATTCTTCGGCATATTGCAACAATAATGTTTTCATAGGATTATAAATTACATCATATACAATTGCATCTTTATTCATTTTTTCAATATCATATTTAGTCACTGGTGACATATCCATAGAATTTCCGCGCATGCCAATCGGTGTGCAGTTTACCAAAATTGCTAAATCCGCCAAATCTCTAATCATTTGTATTTGATAGTTGTTAAATTTTATATCAGGGAAGGTTTCTCGCATTGAATTTATCATTTCTGCTGAATTAATAATATTGCGTGAAAAGTAGTTTATTTCGCTGATACCGGCTTGAATTAACCCAACAGTTGCGGCTCTTGATGCTCCTCCTGTGCCAATAATTCCTGCTGTTTTACCTGATAAATCAATATTTTTAGGTAAAGCCGCCCAAAATCCGTAAATGTCAGTGTTGTAACCTTTAAAGCTTCTATCAGATTGTATTTTAACTGTATTTGCGCAACCCGCAATATTTGCAGTTTCGTCAATTTCATCTAAAAATAGAGAAATTGGAACTTTTAATGGTATTGTTACATTGAATCCGTCATAACCGTTAATTTTTAGTTCTTTTACACGTTGAATTAAATAATCTTGAGGAGTTTCTAAAATTTCATACGTACCACTTTCGCCAATACTTTCAAAGCCTGCTTTTTGGATTACTGCAGATATTGAATGTCCTAAAGGATAGCCTATTAATCCAAGTTTATACATTTTCTTCTAACTCCTTTGAATATTTACAAGTTTTTGATGAACATTCTAAAAATGTACCTTTTTTTAGAACTTTTTTTACTAATAATGCTCCACAATCAGGGCAAATATCGCCTGTTGGTTCATTCCACAATACAAAGTCACAATCAGGATATTTATTGCAGCCGTAAAAAATTTTACCATATTTTGATTTTCTTTGAATAATTTCACCTTCACCACATTTTGGACATTTTACACCTGTCGTTATAACAACTCTTTTTCTGTTTTTGCAATCGTTATTTGTACATTCCATGTATTTACCGTATGGTCCGACTTTAAAAATCATATCAGAACCGCATTTTTCACATTTTTCTTCGCATACTTCAGGTTCGGATACATCTTCTTGTTTTGCATTTAAAGGCATCATTGTTTTACATTCAGGGTATCCTGAACAGCCTAGGAATTGTGAACCGAAGCGGCTTGTTCTAACAACCATTTTTTTACCGCAATTAGGACAAACTATGTCGCTTTCTATATTAATACGTTCCATATTTTGTTTTGCGTCTGAAACAATTTGAACAAACGGTTCATAAAAATCCTTTAAAACTTTATTCCAAGTTGCTTTCTTTTCTGCTATATCATCGAGTTTTGCTTCCATTCCTGCTGTAAACTCGTAGTCCATAACATTTTTAAAATGTTCTACAAGCTGCTTAGATACTGTTCTGCCTAAAAGAGTTGGAGCTAAAGCTTTTTCTAATTTCTCTACATAGCCTTTTGATTGAATTTTAGTGATAATAGGTGCATACGTAGATGGTCTGCCAATACCGTGTTCTTCAAGTGCTTTAACGAGTGATGCTTCACTGTATCTTGGAGGTGGTTGCGTAAAATGTTGTTTTGGATTGATTTTTTTGCGTTTTAGCGCATCTCCTTTTTTCATTTCAGGAATTGATTTTTTTATCTCATCTTCATCATCTGAATACAATTTTAAAAATCCGTCAAAAACAACTGAACTTGTACCTGCTTTGAATGTGTAATCTCCGGCTTTAATATCTATTGATGTATTTGCGATGGTTGCATTTTGCATTTGAGATGACATAAATCTATCCCAGATAAGTTTATATAATCGATATTGTTCACTTGTTAGATGTTGTTTTAGCGATTGAGGTGTTCTGTCAGGATAAGAAGGACGTATTGCTTCGTGAGCATCTTGAACATTCTTTTTTCCTGCTTTTACATAATTATTCGGCTCTTTTGGATAATATTTTTCGCCATAATTATTAATAATAAAATCTTTTGTGGCTGCTTGTGCATCATCTGATATACGAACAGAATCTGTTCTCATATATGTAATGAGTCCGACAGCTCCGTCTGAACCAAGTTCAATACCTTCATATAATTTTTGAGCTATTTGCATTGTCTTTGCAACGCCATAACCTAATTTTGAAGACGCTTCCCGCTGAAGTGTTGAAGTTATAAACGGGGGTTGAGGTTTTCTTGTTGTTTCTCTCTTTGAAATTTTATCAACAACAAATTCTGTTGTTTTTTGATTTAGATATTCAACAATTTTTGTTGCATCGTCTTCAGTTTTTATTTCAACTTTTTTATCTTGATATTTTTGTAATTCAGCTTCAAAAGATATTTTTTCTTTTTCTAAATCTGCTGAAATTGTCCAATATTCAACAGGAACAAAGGCTTCAATTTCATCTTCTCTTTCGCAAATCATACGTAACGCTACTGATTGAACTCTGCCGGCTGAAAGATGGTTATTGCGCAACTTTTCCCAAAGTACAGGACTGATTTTATAACCTACAAGTCTGTCTAAAATTTGTCTTGTCTGTTGGGCTTTAACCCTGTCCAAATCAATTTCTCGAGGGTTTTCAACGGCATGCTTAACAGCTTTTGGTGTAATTTCATTAAATTCAATTCTTTGAATTTTATCATCATCAATATTTAAAACTTGTCGGACATGCCAAGCAATTGCTTCTCCCTCACGGTCAGGATCGGAAGCCAGATATACTTTTGCACATTTTTTTGCAATTTCATTTAATTTATCAACAACTTTTTTCTTTTCCGGTATAACAACAAAACTAGGTTCAAAATTATTTGCTACGTCAAATCCCAAAACATTTTTAGGAAAATCTCTTATGTGTCCAAAACTTGCTTCAATAGTATAGTTATCTCCTAAAATCTTTTTTATTGTTTTTGATTTTGCTGGAGATTCCACTATAACTAAAGCTTTTTCATTTTTTTTAGTTGATTTTTTTGTGGTTTCTTTTGTTTTTGTTGCCGTTTTTACCATTTTTTTCTATACCTTTTGGTATCTGTCCCCTTCTACCTGTTTTATTATGCCCTTAAGCTCCATTGTTGTCAAGCACGCTAAAAGGTCTTCTGTTTTAATATTAGTTTCAGATTGTATGCTATCAAATCCTTTTGGTTCAATTTCAACTGATGTTAATACTTTTAACTCATTTTCAGTTAAATCAGACTTGAATAAATTTTGCTGTTCCGGTAATTTTATTTCCCAATTTAGTGCGTTTAATATATCTTCACTTTCAGTAACAATAGTTGCGCCATTTTTTATTAATTTATATATACCTTTAGTATTAGGATTAGAAATTAATCCTGGTATGCACATTAGTTCTCTGCCTTGTTCAAGAGTTAAATTGGCACTAATCAATGCACCACTTTTTAGTGCAGCTTCAACAACTATTGTTCCGTAGCTTAAACCTGTAACAATTCTATTTCTTTCAGGAAATCTGAATTTCAACGGTTCAAATTTCGGATAATATTCTGTAATTATTGCACCGGCACCATTTTCAATTACTTTATAAAGCTCTCGATTACTTTCCGGATAAATATGGTCAAATCCGCTAGCGATAACACCGATTGTTTTTAAATTATTTTCAATTGCGCAGTGATGGGCTGTTGTATCAATTCCTGATGCTAATCCTGAAACAATGCATATATCTGTATTTGTCAAATCTTTTAAGACAAGTTTTAACGATTCTTTGCCATTGAATGAAGCTTTTCTTGAACCGACAACTGCAAGAGTTTTACTTAAATTGCAACTGTTCAAATCGCCTTTTACATATAAAACTGCAGGAGGATTATCTATTTCTTTCAGTAGAGGCGGATATTTTGGATTTTTATATGTAATTATTTCAATATCATTTTCAATAACATAATTATATACGTTATCTATGTTTACTTTATCCCTTAAATTTAAAAAATTTTCAGCTTTCTTTTTGTTAATTCCTTCTATTTCTTTTAATTCATCACATGTAGCATAAAACGCACGCTCAATATCAAGAAAATGATTATATAAACGTAAAATAAAATCTGAATTTAATTGTTCTATTGAAGATAATGCTACCCAATACTTTTCGTTCATTTTTTAATTTTCCATATTTGGTAATTTCGGTTTTCTTCCGCAAGATTTATCTTCATCGCAAAAACCCAATCGTTCGCATTTTGGAACAAGATATTCTTTTAACCAAGGTTCTTGTTCTGTAAGCGCATCGCACATTCCTTTTACTAATAATCTTATTTCGTGTTGCGCTCTTGTGCATAATCTCAAGTTTGCAACGTGAATTAATTCTCTTAAATTAGTGCTAATTACCATTGATGTCGAACATGCATTCGGAAGAACCGCTCTGGCATCTTCAGCCGGAACACCTGCTTCAACAAATTCTAAATATTTTTTAGAAATTTCACTCATAAATTCTTCAAATTTTGCTTTTAATTCTTCATTTTTTTCTATTGTATGCGGAATTAAATAATCAAATTGACCTTTTTCTTGTACATATCTTTGTGACTTTTGTGAAAAAGACATGTGTCTGTGTCTTACAAGTTGATGAGTACACGCTCTTGAAATGTTAGATACGGCAAAACTGACTTGAATGTGCTCAATTGTCGAATAATGTCCTGAACCCACAACACGTTTTATCAAATTCAGCATTTTTTCATCATCAACGTCTTTATCATATATATTTAAAGGTGTATCTGAACTATAACAGGTTCTACAAGCTGTATAAATAGTTTTTAGCATATTGTCAGGCTTGGATATAAGCTTAACTTGCGGTTTATTATCGTACATTTTTCCTCCAGATTTCAATATAAAAAATTATATCCCATGTTTATACACAGGATATAATTGTAAAAATTTCTTAAAAATCTTAGACTATTTTTTTGTACCGTAACGTTTGTTAAATCTTTCAACTCTACCTTCTGAGTCAAGAATTTTTTGTTGACCTGTGTAGAATGGGTGACACGCTGAACAAATTTCAACTGTAATATTATCATCAATTGAACCTGTTTCAATTTCGTTACCGCATACGCATTTGATTGTACATTTTTTATAGTCAGGATGAATACCTTGTTTCATAATTTACCTCACTTTTTTTCTAACCGTAAACATATCATATAACACTAAATTTTATAAAGCAAGTAGTTTGTAAAATATTTTAATAGATAAATATACAACGTATGGTTGAGTCATTATGCGGTTATATTCATCTTTTGGTTGATGTTTTTATTTAGATATTTTGTAAAAATATAATTACAAAGAGAGAGGAAATTTTATTTTTATGATTAATATTCATGAAGAATGTTTAATTAATTATCTGCAAAAACCTGATGAGTTATCACACACAACTGATGTATTAAGATTAAATAATGCATTACTTGCAAAAAAAATGAAAAGTAAATTATTTCTTGCAAAAAATCCTCAAGTCAATTATACTAATAAATGAAATTAGTATTTTTGATGAGGGAATATGTTAAAAAATATAATTAAAGATATAAAACCTATACATGCTATATTGGTAGGTTTGGTTGTTCTTTTAGGGATTGTTATTGTCTGCCTTATAGCAAAATCACTGGATATAAGTGATTTGATTACTAAAACAGAAAACAAAACTTTTGACTCACGTCAGGTGATGTTGGTTAATAACAAAATTAAAAAGCCTAATAAGGATATTGTTATTGTAACTATTGATGACGCAAGTTACGAATATCTTACAAATAAATATGGCGAATGGCCTTTACCAAGGTCTGTTTATGCTGATTTGATACATTTTATTGAACAACAAAATCCAACGTCGATTTCATTTGACTTAATGTTTGTTTCATCTTTGAAAAGTAGTGGAAGTGCTGATAATAAGCTCGCAGATGCTATGAATTCTTATGACAATATATTAACCGGCATGAATTTCGATGATATGTCTTATGACGTAAGAGAACCTATTAATTTACCTGCCAGATTGCAGTTGACTGTTACAAATAAATCTAACGTTGATTTTCAGAATTTAACATTTACTAATTGCAGACCTATTTTGTCACAAATAATTAACAGTAATACTAAAATAGGCATATTAAACATTGTTCGTTCTTCGGATGGTATAGTGCGAGAATTTCCTGCTGTTGTAAAATATCAAAACGGATATTATCCAAATTTAGCATTCTTGACTGCTTTGAATTATCAATCAAAAATTGATAAAAAATCATATAATGAAATTATAATTGACAAAAATGCGAATATTTTAGTAAGCAATAAAAAGATTCCTATGAATAAAGATGGCGGTTTAATTTTGAACTGGTATGGTCCGTCACAAGGTTTGACTTATGAACATATACCTTTATATAAGTTGGTTATGCAAATGAGTGGCGAAAAAATTAAAGAACAATATGATTTCAAAAATAAAATTGTATTTGTTGGTACGACAGCAACAAGCATGGCTGATGTAAAGAGTGTTCCTATTACAGGTGCCGGCGAAACTTATCCGGGTGTAGAAATATATGCTACTTTTATGAATAATTTCATTGATAATAATTTTATTAAAAAAGCTTCGACCCCTGCAAATATCTTAATAACAATATTATTAGTTGTTTTTGTCGGAACTGTTGTTTTGAAAACAAATTCAACACCAATTGCTGTATTTACTGCAATTCTAACAATATTAGGTTATACTTTGTTGACTTATGCTGCTATGATTATGAATTTGTGGCTTGATATTGTTGTGCCTGTTTTATCTGTTATTGCTATTTTTGTTATTGCTTATATTGTGAAATATATAATTAAGTCAAGAGATTTTGAACATCAATATAAACTTGCAACAACCGATGGCCTTACTGAATTGTATAATCACAGATATTTCCAAGACCAAATGCGCAGACAAATTGCTAATTGTCAACGTTATAATAACGAATTTTCAATGATAATTATTGATATTGACCACTTTAAAAAGTTTAATGATACGTACGGACACCAAGCAGGTGATGCAGTATTAAGACAAGTTGCTCAAACTTTAAAAACAAATACCCGCGCTACGGATATAGTTTGCAGATATGGTGGTGAGGAAATGAGTATTATTTTGTCTAATACTGACAAAGATGAGGCTATATATAATGCCCAAAGAATTTGTAAAGAAGTTGCTAACAAAGTTTTTAAACTTAGTCCGACTCAAACTACGCATGTTACAATAAGTTTAGGTGTTTCTACTTATCCGCACGATGGAGAAACTCCTCAGCAAATTATTGAAGTTGCTGATCAAGGGTTGTATTATGCAAAGGAACACGGAAGAAATCAAGTAGGACTTGCAGTATATAACGAAAATCCTCCTACTGAAAACTAACTAAAATTTAAAAAATTATATTCTAAAAAGGAATTTTTAATTCCTTTTTTTATGCAAATTTTTTTATTAGTCTAAAAATAGCTTCATCTTTGTTAAGTGCTTGAATTGGTTTTGGAATATAAAGTTCTTTAAATTTTTCAATTGCATATTGGTCTGTCATACCTGAAATATAATCAACAACAATTCTTTCTATTTTGTCTTTTTCAATTTGGCTTTCTAAAAATTCAGTATAGTATTTGTATAGTTCACAAACTATACGTGCTGTTTTCTTTTCTTCAAGTTTTGCAGGTGAATCGACATAAACATTTTTGAACATCCATTCTCTTAAAAGGGTTGTGTAGTGCCAGCATTCTTCATCCATTTCAATGTTTGGTTTATCAAGTGAATTTGAAATTATGCTGTTAATCATTTTGCTAAGTCGCTTATTTTTATCAGATGTAAAATATTTTTGACATTCAACAGGCAAATCATCTTCTGATATAATACCTGCTCTTATAGAATCATCAATGTCATGATTAATATATGCAATTTTGTCAGCAAATTGAACAACTTTAGCTTCACATGTTTTTGGTACAAGTCCCCAAGAATGTGTGTAAATACCGTCAATAGTTTCTTGGCAAAGATTTAAATTTTCTATAACTTCAACAACTCTTACACTTTGTTCATTATGTCTAAATCCTCCATCTACAAGATGGTTTAATACCCCTTCACCACAATGTCCGAATGGTGTGTGACCTAAATCGTGGCCAAGAGCAATTGCTTCTGTCAAATCTTCGTTCAAAGCAAGAGCTCTTGAGATAGTTCTTGCAATCTGAGATACTTCAAGCGTATGTGTTAACCTTGTTCTAAAGTGGTCATCGAATGGTGATAAAAAAACTTGTGTTTTGTGCTTTAATCTTCTAAAAGCTTTACAATGTATTATTCTATCTCTGTCACGTTGAAAATTTGTTCTTATTGTACATTCTTCAACAGGTTCTTTCCTGCCTTTTGTTTTAAAACTTTTTGTTGCGTATTTACTTAAATTTTCAGCTTCTAGCTGTTCTAATCGTTCTCTTATTGTACCCATAATTTAATATTATCCTAAATTTATAATTTATGCTATAATTTATAAGTTAAAACCATGCAAATAAAGGATGAAGTATGAAACAGTTTTTCAATGTGTTCGCAGCGAACATTGATACATATATAATGTTTAAGATTAAAGAAAAAACGGCTAAATTGGCAGAGGAGCTTACAAAAAAAGGACGTAAACCAATTTCGCTTGCCATGGGAGCTCCAACAACAAAACCTCCTAAGTTGCTTACGGACTCTTTAAAAAAATGTCTTGATGAAGAAGGTATTCATACGTATTCAAATCCTAAAGGCGAAAAATTTTTTGTTGATGCAATAAAATTAAGAATGAAAAATCGCTTTAATGTGGAAATTGCAACTTCTGAAATATGTTCTTTATTAGGCTCAAAAGAAGGTATTGCAAATTTATTACGTGGTATTATTGAACCAAATGATATTATATTAATACCGGATCCTTCTTATGCTTCATATAAAGAAATGGTAAAAGTTTGTGGTGGAATTAGCTACTCTGTTCCGTTAACACCTAAGAATAAATTTATGCCAAATATGGAAGATGTTTTCTGTCAATTGGAAAGTGATGGGTATGATAAGTTAAAAGTTAAGGCTTTGGTTATAAATTATCCAAATAATCCTATGGGAGCAACTTGTTCTAAAGATTATTTAAAAGAAGTTGTTGATTTTTGCAAAAAACATGAAATTTTATTGATTTCTGATGCTGCCTATGCGGATATATATTTTGATGATAAATATAAGCCATCAAGTGTCTTAGAAATTGATGGCGCTAAAGATATATCAGTTGAGTTCCATAGCTTTTCAAAGCCTTATTCTGCAACAGGTTGGCGTGTTGGTTGGATTTGTGGAAATGAACAAATTGTTAGTCAGTTTGCAAAATTAAAGTCAACTATTGATTCAGGCATTTTCAAGGCTTTACAAAAAGCATGCGCAACAATTATTAACTCAAAAGAAGGAGATGAGTATATCGTTTGGGCAAATAATGAAATTAAAAAGAAATCTGATTATTTTGTAAAAGCATTTAAAGAAGAATTAGGCTGGGAAATAGACCATATCCCAACAGCGACATTTTATCAATGGATTAAAATTCCTACAAGATATAAAACAAGTGAAGAATTTTGTGACGATTTATTGTCAAAATCAGGTATTGTGATGGTTCCGGGCACTGCTTTTGGCAAATATGGCGCAGGCTATGTAAGAGTTTCAATAGTTTGCTCTATTGAAGAATTACATGAAGTTGTGAAACGTATGAAAGAAGACGGATTTACTTATTAATGCGTGTAGGAGAGCAATACAAAGTTAAAATAGAAAAACTTTCAAATTTGGGCTTAGGAATAGCAAAAATTGATGGTATGGTAATTTTTGTTGAAAATGCTTGCCCACAGGATGAGCTGCTTATTAAAATAAGCAAAGTTAATAAAAACTTTGCAAATGCGAATATTTTAGAAATTTTGAATCCGTCTTTGCACAGGATTAAACCATTTTGTCCAATGCAGAAAGTGTGTGGTGCTTGTCAATTACAATTTATAGACTATGATTATCAATTAAAAATTAAACAGAAAATTGTACAAGATGCAATGCATTCAATAGGTGGAATTGATATTGATATTCCGTTGCCAGTTGCAAGTCCTGAAATAATGGAGTATCGTTGCAAAGTTCAATATCCGGTATCGCAAACGAAAGTTTCAAAACGGTTGATTGCAGGATATTTTAAGCAAAAATCTCACGAAATTGTAAATATAAAATATTGTCCTATACAACCAAATATTTGTGATGACATTATAGAATTTGTAAGAAAAAAAGGCACTGAACTTGGTATTTCCGGTTATAATGAAAAAACTCACAGTGGTGAATTAAGACATGTAGTTATAAGGTACTCAAAATTCAATCAAAAAAGTCTTGTTACATTTGTGGTAAATTCAAATATTATTTCGGATTCAATAAAAAAATTATCAAAATTAATTTTTGCTGAATTTAATAGTGTTTCTGGTGTTTGTGTTAACTTTAATCAAAATAAAAATAACTTAATTTTGACAAATAATACAATATGCGTAGTCGGAGATAATTATATTGAAGAAAAATTGTTGGATAAAATATTCAAATTTGGTCCTAATTCATTTTTTCAAGTTAATCCAAAAAGTGCAGAAAATATATTTTTATATGTAAAAAATTATATAAAAAATAATTTTTCTAATCCGACTGTTTTTGACGCTTATGCCGGTGTTACAACTTTTGGTATAACTTTAAGTGATGTTTGCAGCAAGGTTGTTAGTGTAGAAGAATGTAAAGAAGCTGTTGAATGGGCTGAAAGAACTGTACATGATAATAAAATTTCAAATATTGAACTTCATAATATGGATGCCGAAAAGTTTTTTGAGCAAGAATTACAAACAAATGAAAGAAAATTTGAAATAACAGTTTTAGATCCGCCAAGAAAAGGTGCTACGCAAAAAACTCTGGATAATGTTTTAAAATTGACATCAGAAAAAATAATTTATGTAAGTTGCAATCCGGCAACTCTTGCCAGAGATTTAAAATATTTGCTTTCAAAAGGTGCAAAGCTTGAAAGTATTCAGCCCTTTGATATGTTTTGTCACACATATCATATAGAAAATGTTGCAATAATAGATTTAAAAGATGTTAACAAATAAAATAATTTTCAAATTGTAAAAAAGATTTTATGCTGTGTTGTCTATTTAATGGCAACCGTTTGCTATTTACATGATAAATATTCAAAAGATGTAAATTTATATTACAGGCATGAACACAAAAGACCTGTTTTGGTGAGGGATTATTGGTCTGTATTTTAATTATAACGTACTTTTTGAATTTTGCAACTTTCATGAGATTTCACGTTATTTTTCAAAAAAAGTCTCTACAATCCAGTAATATTAAGAAATAATCCCTCACCAAAACAGGTCTTGAGTACCAATATGTTGAAGGATTTTTGAAAAAGCACTATGAGTGAACAGTAATGAGTAAAATCAACCCTATTGAAACGAATAATTTTCACTTAATGAAACAACAACAAAGCAAGCATTGTTTGAACG
>DJYG01000034.1 GCA_002450015.1 Cyanobacteria bacterium UBA6984
TCACTCACTTACGTTCGTTTCACATCCTCTCATAAAACGATACTTAATCGTTTTATTCGGCAGAGTCGAAAATCCGCTAGATTCTTCGGGCTTTGCCCTCAGAATGACAGTCAACAGTTTACTCATTACTGTTTACTCATAGTGCTTTTTCATAAATCCTTCAACATATTGGTACTGAAGACCTGTTTTGGTGAAGGATTATTTCTTAATATTACTGGATTGCAGAGATTTTTTTTGAAAAAAACGTGAAATCTCGTGAAAGTTGCAAAATTCAAAAAGTGCGTTATAATTAAAATACAGACCAAAAATCCCTCACCAAAACAGGTCTTTTGTGTTCATGTGTGTAATATAAATTTACATTTGTATAAATATATGAAGAACTTCATTGTTACAAAAAATTCTTTTTTGTAAATTTTAGGGGTTGTTTTATGTTTCAAAATCTGCTATTATGGGTATAAACTAAATGTATATACGGATATATACGTTTTAAGATGTAATATTAAAAATATGGAGGTTTTTAATATGGGACAGATTACTTTTACAGGCTTAGCCTCAGGTATGGACACAAGTTCGTGGATTGAAGCCTTGGTTTCTATAAAACAACAGTCAGTTACGACTTTGCAAAGTAAGCAGGCTAAAATTGAAACATCTAAATCAGTTTTAGACACTGTTAAATCTTCTGTTTCATCTTTAAGAAGTTCCATTGAAAAACTTACGGATGCAAAATTTGGTGGCAGCTTTGATTTATTTGCCAAAAATTCAGTAACAACATCAAATGCAGGCGTTGTTTCTGCAACAGTAACTCCTGATGCAGCACGCCAATCAATGAATGTTGTTGTTAATCAATTAGCATCTTCAACTGTTGCAACATCATCGTTTAACGCAAAAATCAATGAAAATACTATTTTTAACAAATTATCTTCAGGCAATGCAAAAGAAGGTTCTTTTAACGTATTCGTAGATGGAAAAAAACACGAAATTGAAATTGAAGAAGATGAAAATTTAGGTAGCATTGTTGATAAGCTAAACAATATTGATGGTGTAAATGCATATATTGATAACGGAAAATTTTATATAAATTCTCAAAATGAAGAACAAATTGTTGTTGGCTCAGGTTCTGACAAATCAAACTTCGCATCTGTACTTGGACTTGTAAGAGATTCTGAAACAGGTAATTATGCAAGTTTTACAAGTGTTTCCTCTGTTAATACATCCGACAAACTTGTTGATATTTTTGATGACAGCGTAAAAGGAACTTTTACAATCGGTAATCAAGAATTTACCGTTGATGAAAATACTACATTAAAATCATTAATCGGTAACATTAACAGCAAATCAGAGTCAGGTGTTAATGCTTATTGGGACGCATCAGCAGGACAGTTAGTTTTGAAATCAAAAACTGAAGGTGCTTTTAATATAAATATTGAAAGCGGTACAAGCAAATTAACAGATAAACTAGGCTATACTTCAAGTGATATTGATGGCGAAGGTAACCATGTTTCAAATTTAGTTCAAGGAACTCAAGTTTTGGGAGATTATGCAAAACTTAATATTAATGGTACTGATATTATTTCATCATCAAATACAGTTACAAGTGATATTTCAGGCATTGACGGTTTAACTTTAACTCTTAATTCAGTTTCAAAAGAAAATGATGACGGTGTAATTGAACCGACTACAATCAATGTTGCGCAAGATTCAACCGCTGTTTTAGATGCAGTCAAATCATTTATTAATGCGTACAACAAAACCATTGAAACAATTGATAACAAAACTGCATACGGTGAATCATTATATGGTGAAACAACATTGACATCTTTAAGAAATAATTTGCGCAGAAATGCAACATCTGCAGTTGACAGTGCAGATTTAAAAGTTCTTGCAAATATTGGCATAACAACAGGCGCTGCATCCAATTCGGTAGATACATCAGGTGTTAATAAATTACAAATTGATGAAGAAAAATTTAAAAAAGCACTTAATGATAATCCAGATGCAGTAAAACAATTATTACTCGGTGACAACAAAGGTAATGCTGACTCAGGCGGAGTTTTAAACAAACTTGAAAAAATTACGGAAGATTCTCTCGCATCTTCAAGCGGATATTTTGATATGAAATCAAAATCATATAGTTCTCAAATATCTGCTATCGAATCATCTGTAAAAAGCGCACAGTTAAAAGTTGATTCATATAAGACAAGATTGCAAAAGCAATTTAATAATATGGAACAAATAATTGCTGCTGTTCAAAAATCATATAGTCAATTATCAATTTAAACTAAATTTAAATAAAATTTTTAAAAATCAGATTTGAGCAAGACTTCATTGATATTAAGAATATCTTCCTTTACGTAGCCTTTCATTGTTGGCAGTATTACTTTAATATTTTCATCATCTGCTTTTTTGTCTTTTTTCATAATTTCAATTAATTTTTCAATAGGATATTTAAAAGTTTTATCAAAAAATCCGAACTTATGCATTAAAACAACGGCTAATTCTTTATAATTTGCATCAATTAATTTTAATTTATGTGCATAATTGAATATAAAATGTATTCCGTAAGCAACAGCCTCTCCATGCGTAAAAGTTTTGTAATTTGTAATTTTTTCCAGTGCATGTCCGTACGTATGCCCAAAGTTGAGAATTTTTCTTAAACCTGCTTCTTTTTCATCTTTTGTCACAACTGAAATTTTTAGTTCAATACAAACCTTTATTATTTTTTCTAAAAATCTCAAATCTCTATCCAGAATTTTTTGGTAGTGGACGGATAAAAAATCATAAAGACCATAATCAAATCTTGCTTCACAACTTTTTTCAATAAAAGCATATTTAACAACTTCAGCTAATCCGCTTTTATATTGTCGTTCATCAAGAGTATTTATAAAATTTAAATTTATATAAACAGCATTTGGCTGATAAAAAGTACCTACAAGATTTTTACCGTATTCTGTATCAATAGCAACTTTTCCACCAACTGAAGAATCAACGCATGCTAAAAGAGTTGTTGGTACTTGAATAAAATTCATACCTCTCATAAATGTAGCAGCGACAAAACCTGCAATATCACCAACAACACCTCCGCCAACTGCTATAATTGCACTTTTTCTGTTTAATCCTTTTTTCTCACAGCATTGTAATATTTTTTGGTAATTTTTTATATTCTTTTGAATTTCACCATCCTTTAGGATGAACAAATCATCTTTTGAAAATCCAAGTTGTTTTCCATATAATTTATAAACTTTTTCGCTAATCACAACCAGATATTTTGAAAAATTAAAATCTTTTAATATTTTGTTTTTTAAATTTTCAACATTATCGCTGTCAATATTAATTGGATAAGATTTACGTTTTTCTTCAATTTCAACATCAATCTTATTTGGCATATTCATCAATCCTTTTCATTACTTCTTCAATGATATTATATTGAGATTTTTCAGTAGTGTCAATTGTTATAAGCGCTTGATTATAATTATTTTCACGCTTTACAAGAATTTCTTCTATTTTTTCAACCCCAAAACCTTGTTTTAATAAAGGTCTGTGTGTTTCATTTTTAATTCTTTCATAAAGCTCATTAGCCGAAGTTTTAAGATAAATAGTATATCCATTATTATTTAATAATTCTCTGTTAATTTCTCTTTCAAAAGCTCCACCACCCAATGATATTATTTGATTATCATTTTTTGTAAATTCTTTTATCACTGAGGTTTCTAAATCTCTAAAATAATTTTCACCATATCGTTCAAAAATTTCTGAGATTTTTATTTTATTAGATTTTTCAATATATTCATCAGTATCAATTAAATTCATATCCGGATGAATTGTTTTTAAAGCTTTGCCAATGTAAGTTTTACCAGCCCCCATCATACCTACAAGAATTATATTATTTTTCATAGTTTTTTTTAATTTCTTTCAACGAATCTCCACCAAATTTTTCTAAAAAAGCTTCTGCTAGCACACAGGCAATTCTTGCTTCAGCAACAACGGCACATGCGGCAACAGCACAAGTGTCAGAACGTTCAAAATGGGCCTCTGTTTGTTCCTTTTTATACAAATCAACCGTTTTTAAAGGCTTTCTCATTGTAGGAATAGCTTTCATAACAGCTTTAACAACAATAGGTTCACCATTTGTCATTCCACCTTCTATTCCTCCGGCGTTATTTGTTTTTCTGTAAATTTTTCCATCTGCAATAAAAACTTCATCATGCATTTTTGAGCCTGAAATTTCTGCTGCCTCTATGCCAACACCTATTTCCACAGCTTTAACCGCAGGTATGCTCATTACAGCTTGCGCAATTTTTCCGTCTAATTTTCTGTCCCAATGCACATGTGAACCTAATCCGACAGGCATATTCCCAAAAATTACTTCAAACTTTCCGCCTAAGGTATTTCCTTCACTCTTTGCTTTGTCAATTTCTACTCTCATCATATCTGCTGCAACATCATCTGCGCATCTTACGTCAGAATGTTCAGCGGCTTCTTTTAGCAAAGTATAACTTTGAGGTAACACTTCTGCTTTTACGATACCTATTTGAGTTACATGTGAAAAACCTATTATTGCAAATTCTTTAAGAATTTGTTTTGATATAGCTCCGACTGCAACTTCAATTGCTGTTGAACGAGCGCTTGAACGTTCTAATACATCTCTTAAATCTTCTAATTGATATTTTATTGCACCTGCAAAATCAGCATGTCCGGGGCGAACTTTTGTAAATGATTTTTCTGCTACAAGTTTTAGGATTTCTCTGTTTTTTAAATCCAATTCTTTTGTACTCATCGGAATTTTCCAATTTTCGAAATCTTTATTTTTTATTTCAAGACAAATAGGAGCACCTGTTGTTAATCCTAATCTTACTCCTGATTTTATTTCGCAGGTGTCAGATTCTATCTGCATTCTTTTTCCTCGTCCATATCCTACTTGACGACGTTTTAGTTCCTTGTTTATAAAATCTTCGTCAATTCTAAATCCGGAAGGAACACCTTCTATAATTGCATTTAAACATTTTCCGTGGCTTTCACCCGAAGTTAAAAATCTTAAATTGCTCATATTTCCTCTAACTCATTTAATTAATATTAACAGATTATGCTCCTGTTATATAGCTTTAATCTGCATACTTCAAGAAAATTTGTTGCTTTGTTTGCATCAATTCTTCTATAATAACCCAATTTCCATTAGGCTGTTTTTGCCATATTTGATAAGTTTTTAACCAATAATTATCTTCCATTGGCTGTCTTAATGAACTTACTTTTATGCCATTAGAAACTTTAACCGCTGTTACATTTTTATATTTGTTTTTGTATTTTCTAAGCTTCGCTGTACCTTGACTTATTTTCATTTGCTTTGCGTATGTAGCCATATCAGTTGTGGCATTTGCAGTTGTTCCGTCAGGTTTTACAACTTGTCTTATAATTTTCGCATTTGGGGAATAAAAATTAAGTAATGACGGACTATAATTATTTGCCGCATATACATAACTATTAAATTTTTGTTTTGCAATTTCTAAATCATTAGCAAAAACTGAAATTGATGTAAATAAAAGTAATAATATTAATAGATATATTTTTTTCATAACACATTTCCTTATAGCTATCATTTTAATTCTATCACAAAAAAATACAAAATAAAGCTCCTTTTGTTTAAGGAGCTTTATTATACTTTTATCTAATATTTTTGTATTTATTTTTTCAAGAAATCCGGAATTTCAATGTTTGAAAATCCTGGTAAATTTGAAGATACAGACTCAGATTTTTTAGGAGTGTTAAATGCGCCTGAGAAGAAATCAGCTGCACTTAATTGCTGTTTAGCCTGAGTTTTTTCTGCTTGAAGTGCGTTGTGAGATTTCATTTCAAAGCCGGTAGCTATAACAGTAATTTTAACTTCGCCTTGCATATTTTCATCGGTTACAGCACCAAATATAACAATTGCATCATCCTGAACAGCATCGTTGATAATGTTCATAGCTTTTGTTACATCGGTTAATCCTAAGTCAGGACCGCCGGTGATATTAACAATAACACCTTTAGCTCCATCAATAGTTGTTTCAAGCAATTTAGAGTCAATAGCATTTCTTGCAGCTTCTTCAGCTCTGCCTTCACCTTGACCAAGACCTATACCCATTAATGCTGAACCTGAAGCTCTCATAACAGAACGTACATCAGCAAAGTCAACGTTAATCAAACCTGGGATTGTGATTATATCAGTGATACCTTGAACACCTCTCAATAACACTTCATCAACAACGGCAAATGATTCCATTAAACCGACTTTTCTGTCAACTACACCTAATAAATTATCATTAGGTATTACAATTATTGCATCAACAGCTTCTTTTAATTTGTCAATACCTTGCATAGCTTGGTTTGCACGTCTTTTACCTTCAAAGCTAAAAGGTTTTGTAACAACAGCGATTGTCAAAATGCCAAGTTCTTTAGCAACTCTTGCAACAATAGGAGCTGCACCTGTACCTGTTCCGCCACCCATACCGGCTGTAACAAACACCATATCAGCACCTTCAATTGCAGCTGTTATTTCTTGACGAGCTTCTTCTGCGGCATCTTCACCAACTTTAGGATCTCCACCAGCGCCAAGACCGTTTGTTAATTTTGTACCAAGTCTTATTTTATTTGGAGCAGCTCCAAATTGTAAAACTTGCGCATCAGTATTCATTAAATAAAACTCAACACCTGTTAAACCTGCTTTTATCATTCGGTTAACAGCGTTTCCGCCGCCACCACCTACTCCGATAACTTTGATTTTAGCAGGACTAACTGCATCTGGTGTGTAATTTCCGTTTGCTCCGGCATTTAAAAATTCAGCCGCTCTGTTAAAATTATCCACTTTTATTCCTCTTTGGTTGTTTACTTGGTTATATTCTACTTACTAAATACAATATAGACCTTCCTATAAAATTATTATTCAATCTTATCACTATTTCAAGAACTATGTATTTTTGTTACAAAATTGTTACTTAAAAAGTAAAATTAAATAGTTCACTAATATCTACATCAAGTGCGTTAGCAATTGATATAAGGTTTGATATAACAAAATCAGTTTGCCCTCGTTCAATTTTACCAAGAGTTTTAATCGACATTTCGGTTAATTCTGCAAACCTTTCTTGGGATAGTCCCCTTTTTGTTCGTTCAATTCGTATTTTTTGTCCAACATTAAATAATAAAGTTTTTTGTTTATCTTCCATATTTGAATTATATGTGTTGACTTTGTTCTTTCAAGGTATATAATTTCTTTATAAAGAATTAAAATTCCTAAAAAGGTGTTACAATGAATACAAAAGAAAAATTTGAGCTAAATGAAATTTATGAAAAACATTTTGACAGATTAAGAATATTGACTGAAATTATCTGGTGTTGCAGTTATTATGAATGTCAATTAGAGCCCGCTGACATTTGTTATGTCAACGAGCTCTTGCAAACTGAGATTAATTTATTTTGTGAAGATTTAGGCTTCAATGATGTAATTTAGTAATGTTCTTACACCTACTCCTGTTGCACCTGCAATAAATTCTTTTTGTGGTTTTTCTAAAAATGCTGTGCCCGCAACGTCAAGGTGAGCCCATTTAACATCATCGGTTACAAATTCTTTTAAGAATAAGCCTGCAGCTGAAGTACCGCCCCAACGAGAACCTGTATTTTTCATATCGGCAATATCACTTTTTAAACTGTCAAAGTATTCTTTAAACATTGGCATTTCCCAATATCTTTCGCCTGATTTTTCACCGACTTCTATTAACTTTTTAATTAATTCATCATTATTACCCATAATTCCTGAAGCGTGAGTGCCTAATGCAACCATACAAGCACCGGTTAGTGTTGCTATATCTATAATTTCATCAACTTTAAGTTCGCAAGCATAGCATAGAGCATCTGCAAGGGTTACTCTACCTTCTGCATCTGTATTATCTATTTCAATAGTTTTTCCATTTTTTGCTGTTAGTATATCTCCGGGTTTGTATGCGTCAGGTCCTATCATATTTTCGCAGGCTGCAATTATACCGTGAACTTCAACATCTGGCGCAAATTCTTTAATTTTGCTCATTACACCTAAAACACAAGCAGCACCTGACATATCGTCACGCATTGTAAGCATTGATGATGGTGGTTTTAAGTCCATACCACCGCTGTCAAAGCATAACCCTTTACCGATTATTGCAATTCTTTTTTTAGGATTTTGCGGAACATATTTCATGTGTATAAATTTAGGTTCTTTGGCGCTGCCTCTTGCAACTGCAAGATAAGCATTCATTCCCATTTTTTCGCAGTCTTTTTTATCATAAATTTTTGTGTCTAAATTCAAACTTAAAGCTATTTCTGCCAATTTTTCAGGAGTTGCATATTGAGCAGGTTCATTGGCAATATTACGTGTTAATTCCATTGCTTCTGCTCTTTTTTGCCCCTTTTCGATTAAATTTTTGTCAAGATTTACAAATAGTTTTTCAAGGTGGTCTTTTTTGTCTGTTTTATATTTATCAAAAGCATAATCTGCAATCATTGCACCTTCTGAAACCATATCTGCATATTCAAAATCTATTCCTAAAAAATCAATTGCTACATTTTTAGCTTTCATTTGCAGTGATTTTTTTATTGCTTTTACTATGGCTTCTCTTACTTTATTATTGTTTAACTCTTCTTTTTTGCCCAATCCTACAATTAAAACTTTCTTTGCAGACTGCTTTCCATAAGTAGGAAGCAGATATGTAGTTCCGATTTTGCCTTCAAATTTGTCTTGTTTCAGTGCATATTCGTTTGCAAGTTCATTTGAAGTTTCTTCTCCTTCAAACATGTTTACAATCAAAATGTCACATTCTTGTTTTTCAACGTCAGAAATAATCTTAATTTCCATATTCAATCCTTTCTTTTTCGCAAATTTATAATAACATATAAATTTTTTTTAATAAAGCTATACAAATTATAATTATCATGTTAAAATTTAGTTAGTAGTAGTTAAATTTTTGAAAATACATGCAATAAATACTTTTTTATAATATATACAACTTAAAAGGGGATATTCGGTAGGCTATATGTGCCGAAATTGTGTGTATTTGTAAAAAATAGAAAGTAAAGGGATAAAACTTATGGACTTAATTTCAATGGTCGCAATTATCTTAGCGGTAATTCTAGCTGTTGTATTTACGGCTATTCTCGTAAATCAAAGAGCTAAATTTAACGCATTAAAAGATGAAGCTCAGAAAAAGCAAAATGATTTGGAAGAAAAAGAAAAACTTCTTGTAAAAGAAGCAATGATTAAAGCAAAAGACGCTTTACAAACAGAAAGAGAACAATTAAACGAGGAAGAAAGAACAAGAAGACAAGAACTATCACGTCAAGAAGCTAAATTGGCTCAAAGAGAAGATGTTCTGGAAGATAAAATTCAAGATGCAACTGAAAAAGAAGCTGCCGCTCAAAGAAAAATGGACGAACTTCTTGAAAAAGAAGATTATTTGGCAGAACTTGTTCAAAAACAAACTTCCGAATTAGAACGTATCTCCGGCTTATCCGGTGAAGAAGCTAAAAAAATGTTGTTAGAACAAATTAAAAATGACTTAGCTCAAGAAGAACTTCAACTTATACGTGAAAACGAAGCTAAAATAAAAGAAAAAGCTCTTGAACAATCTCAAGAAATATTGACAACTACAATGCAAAGATGTGTTATGGATCAAGTTGTAGAAAGTACAGTGTCAGTTGTTTCACTTCCAAATGATGAAATGAAAGGTCGTATTATAGGACGTGAAGGACGTAATATTAGAACATTGGAAACTTTAACAGGTGTTGATTTAATTATTGATGATACCCCTGAAGCTGTTGTTTTATCAAGCTTTGACCCTGTAAGACGTGAAGTTGCAAAACTGGCTTTGGAAAAATTAATTTCAGACGGTCGTATTCATCCGGTAAGAATTGAAGAAATGGTTAATAAAGCTCAAGAAGAAGTCGAAAAGAAAATTTTAACAGAAGGTGAAAATGCAGCTCTTGATATGGGCATAATGGGATTAAATAAAGAACTGTTAAAAACATTAGGCAGATTATATTATAGAACAAGCTATGGTCAAAATGTTCTAAAACACTCACTTGAAGTTGGTCATATAGCAGGTATGTTGGCTGCTGAATTAGGCGCTAACGTTAATGTTGCAAAACGTGCAGGTCTTTTACACGATATAGGTAAAGCTGTTGACCAAACTCAAGAAGGAACACATATTCAATTAGGAGTTGAAATCGCAAATAAATACGGTGAAAAAATGGAAATTATTCATGCTATTGAAGCTCACCATAATGATGTTACGGCTAATACAATCGAAGCAGTTCTTGTAAAACTGGCAGATGCCATATCAGCAGGTCGCCCAGGAGCAAGACGTGACACTTTGGAAATTTATATTAAACGTTTGCAAAAAATTGAAGAAATTGTAAATAGCTTTAAAGGTATAAAACAGTCATTTGCAGTTCAAGCAGGACGTGAGGTAAGAGTTATCGTTGAGGCTGAACAATTTGATGATTTAGCATCTCAAAAACTTGCAAGAGATATAGCTAAACGTATTGAAGATGAACTTGATTATCCGGGACAAATTAGAGTTACAGTTGTAAGAGAGTTCAGAACAACAGAAATAGCAAAATAAATTTTTTATGGAAAATAACAAATTAAAAATTTTATTTTTTGGTGATGTAGTCGGTAGAATTGGCAGAAATGCCATTACCGACTATCTTGCTGAAAATAAAACTAAATACGATTTTGTTATTTTAAATGCGGAAAACGCTTCTCATGGCTTTGGTTTAACTCAAAAAAATTATAATTATCTGAGCGCTGCAGGAATTGATTGCTTTACATCAGGTAATCATATTTGGGATAAAAAAGAAATTTTTAACTACATTGATAGTGCAGAAAAACTTATTCGTCCGATGAATTATCCTGATGGTACAAAGGGCTTAGGATACAGATTTTTTAATATTTCCGGATACAAAATTTGTGTAATGAACTTTTTAGGACGAGTTTTTATGCAGCCAATGGATTCTCAATGGAAGCTTTTTGAAGATAATATTAAATCAATAAAAGAAATTACTCCAATCGTAATTATTGATTTTCACGCTGAGGCTACTGCTGAAAAGATTTGCTTTGGAAGATTTTGCTCTTCCTTTGGAGCAAGCGCTTTTATTGGAACGCATACGCACGTTCAAACTGCTGATGAACAAATTATAAACGGTATGGCATATATTACCGATGCAGGTTTTTGCGGTGCTGAAGACAGTGTTATTGGAATGGAATACAGCACTTCACTTGCAAGAATGACAACTTGTATGCCTGAGAGATTTGAAGTAGCACAAGATAACGTTGCAATTATTAATGCTGTTGAAATTACTTTAGATGCTTTGAGTGGTAATGCAACAGATATAAAAAGAATTAGCGAAAAAATAGTATATGAAAATAACAAGGAGGATAATCTTGATAAAGAACAATCCTGATAGGAGGTGTAGTTCATGAAAAAAGCTGATTTTCACGTACACACCAATTATTCTGACGGAATATTTTCACCGGAAAAAATTGTAGATACTGCTTTAGATGCAGGACTGGAAGCGATTGCTTTAACCGATCACGACAATGTGTTATCTTATGATGTTGCTCAAAAGTATCTGAAAAGTATTGGAAAAGAAGACAAACTTGAAATTATACAAGGTGTTGAAGTTAATACTTTGTATAAAAATTATGAAGTACATATTCTTGGTTATTTTATGGATACGAATGATAATGATTTCAAAAATCTTATAAAATCTCAACAAGAAGCCCGAATTAAACAAACAAAAGAAATAATTGATCTTTTAGATAAAAAAGAAGGAATTAAAATTTCTTTTGACTCAATATTAGCTCAAGTTGCAGAAGGTGGTAGTATAGGTCGTCCGCATATAGCAAAAGCTATAACTTCAGCAGGTGGAACTTCTAGCATAATTGATGCATATAATAAATATATTAATGATAGCTCTCCTGTTTATGTGCAAAGAAAGACGGTTTCACCACAAGATGCCGTAGAAATTATATATGATGCCGGCGGCATTCCTGTTATAGCCCATCCTCACGATATTGATATAGCAGAAACATTAATAAAAGATTTAATGGCTTATGGCTTAAGAGGTATTGAAGCTTATCACAGAAAACATTCACCTGCCGTTGTTGAATATTTTTCATCTATGGCTGAAAAATTCGGATTGATTGTTACTGGAGGTTCTGATTTTCATGCTCCAAGTTTACTTAACGGTCAAATCCTTTTAGGCAAACATTTTATTCCTGAATGGATTTATGATAAATTAATACAAGAGAAAAAACGTTTAGACATGGCATAGCGAGGTAATTATAATGAAGAAAAATTTTGCTTTCACATTAAATGAAATAGGGGTAATTGCAGCAATTATTGTAATTACAGCATGTATTGTTATTCCAAAACTAATGGAAGATAACAAAAGACTTGAAATCATATCTCAGTGGAAAAATATGTACAAAAATATTGAATATGTATTTACAGCTATGAGTGTTCAAAGTTCAAATTCTGACTATTATGACTTTGTATATTCAGGAGAAAAAGATGAAAAAGAAGCTTTCATTTTTGATATGTTATCACCTTATTTAAGAATGGAAAAACCTGTTTCAGCAAAAGATTATAAAGCAGCATATTTAGATGGTACAACTGTAAAACCTGACGATGCATTTTATGTCGAAAATTTGCATACAACAACTTCAGGCAATATTGTTGGTTTAAAATGGTTAAATACTCCTGAACGATTAACTAAAAAATTCCCAATTGCAATGTTATTAGTTGATTTAAATGGTGTCAATAAACCTAATAGGTGGGGAGCAGATATTTTTGGTGTAAACATTTTTAAAAACAAAATAGAACCTATCGGAAAAACAGAAGATGAATATCTGATGAAAGCGGATTGTTCTCCTAAAGCAGGAAAAGGTATTTCTTGTTCATTTTACTACTATATTTATGGTGGTAAATTAAATTAATTTTGAACAATATTTGTTTATCGGACAATTACTGCAATTCGGTTTTTGAGGTTTGCAGCAATTTTGTCCGTGGGTAACAATCAAAGTATTTATATCTATCCAATATTTTTCAGGCAATTTTTTACGTAAAGCAAATTCAGTTTCTTCAGGATTTTTTGTTTTTACATAGCCGATACGATTGAAAATTCTATGGACATGCACATCTACACAAATTGCAGGTTTATTAAAACCTCTTGCAACAACGAGATTTGCAGTTTTTCTTCCAACACCGTTGAATTTACACAATTCTTCTATATCGCAAGGAACTTCACAATTATATTTTTCTACAAGTTCTTTTGATAATTGTATTATTTGTTTGGCTTTATTCGCATAAAATCCAACCGGATATATAGCTTTTGCAAGTGTTTCTTCATCAATATTTGCCATTTCTTTTGGTGTTGTTGCAAGCTTTAACATTCTCAATGTAGCGGGATATGTTGTTTTATCATTTGTTCTAAGGCTTAATATACAGGCAATTAAAACTAAATATGGATTGTTAAAACTGTCCATTAAGCCAACAAACTCACTTTTTTGCTGTTTTGCATTTTTTAAAGCGACAACAATATCATCTATTTCAGCCATTAATAATTCCTTCAATATCCGTTTCTAATTTTAATTTAAGAGCATATACATTGTCTAAATCAAATTTTTGTAATTTAACAGCATCTTTTTCGGTTGTTACAATTGTACCTTTACACTTTTCTATATCTTGCATTACATACTTATGATGGTCATCAAAAGTTACTGTTTTTATAATATTAAATTTTTGTTTTACAAAATCATAGAATTGTTCCGGTTGCCCTATTGCACACATGGCTGTTACATCAGATTTTAGCGGTAAAACTTCTAATGTTTTAATATTGTATGTATATCCGGGTACGACATTACATACAAAAGTTTTGTCTTCATCAAATGACTGAAAAACATCGGAAAGAATATTTTTTTCTATTTTTTTTGAAGTTTTATTCATTATAACAAGTTTATCAGCCCGTACGAGTCCTTCAATATCTTCTCTTAGCGGACCTGCTGGTAAATGTTTTCCGTTACCAATAAGTTTTTCACTATCCACAAGAACAATATTTAAATCTCTTTTTATACGTCTGTGCTGAAAAGCATCATCTAAAATAATAATATTTACACCTAAATTTCTAATAGCATATTCTGCTGCCTTTACTCTGTTCGAGCAAGTTAAAACATTAATCCCTTTTAAATTTTCTGCAAACCAAAACGGTTCATCTCCGGCATCTTGCGCATTATAAAAAATATCTTTACCATTAGATATTAAGTTAACATTTTTATTACACAATTTTCCGCCGTAACCTCTGGAAATTATTGCAACATTGTTGTTTTTTGAATAATAATATTTTGCAAGCTCTGCAACAAGCGGAGTTTTTCCTACGCCACCTGTTGTTAAATTCCCGACTGAAACAACAAACGCATTCACCTTATAAGATTTTAAAATATTCTTATCATATAGAATATTTCTAAATGATGTTAATTTGGAATAAAAAAATGAAAAAAGTTCCAAAAGTGGTAACAACATACTTTTGGACTCTTTTTCATAGTGTATTTTAGTTATTTTTGTTTTTAAATTCATACTTCTAGAACATTAATCTGAACAGTAAAAATCTTTTATTCAATTTATCAGTAAATTTACGTAAATTATGTGCAGTAGCAGCAACATCTGTAAGTGTTTTACTTACATCTTTCTTTTGACATTCATCAAGAGAATTTACTACTTCCAACGCATTTGAAATATCAATCATAGCCTTGTTTACATGCTCAACTGTCAATAATACTTTATCTTTTAACTTTTGATCTTTTGTCATCATATTAACAGACGTACTTATTTCGTTTATATTTGAAACTATTGAGTTTAAGTCAGACGCAAGCTGCTTTGCATCTGTGTTATCCAAAATTTTGTTTAAATTATTGGTAAGTTTTGTAAGCGCCTCGGTTGCTTCAAACAAAGTTGGTTTGAATTTAGAATCTTCCCCAATATCCGCTGCAATCTTTGTAATTCTATGAAAATCATTTGTAAAGCTGTCCGCCATTTTCATCATTTTATCTAAATCATTATTTGATGTTTCAATAAGCTTTTCAGCTTTTTCCATTGTTGTTGTCGCTTGAGCAGTAAGCTCATTTATATTAACTACGGATTGTTTTAAATCTGCAATAACTTTTTCAGAAAGTAAATCATTAACTTTCATATTTGTTTCTGTTAACGAAGCTGCTGCTTTATATTGCAAATCCATAAAATCGGATAATCTCATAGGTTCAATAATAGTGTAAGGTGAGTTTTTAGCCGGCGGATAACTTAATGCAACATTATCCAGCGGTGCAATTCGCATCTTGTTAACACCCTTATCTTTTATTAATTCGCCTTTCATAAATTCAGGCAGAATAAGCCCCGGTAAATTTACAACATAATCTATTTTATATGAATGAGTAGTTTTAATTCTTTCTTGCATTTCAAGAGGAATAGCCTTGGTAACAACAATACGAGTATCCTTAATGTAACCTACATCATAGAATTTATCGTCCAATTTAATTTGAATAGGATCATTTTTATATGCTATTTGGTTACCTATTACAGGCAAATAAAGAGTCTTTGTTTTTGGAGGTGTAATTTCAAGGAACTGTTCACCGATAAGTCCTGATTGTTGAATTGAAATAATTGAAGCCTTTGGAATCGTTATATGCGGCTCTGTTATAACAAATTTTAATTTTACATAACTTTTTTCACCATCTATAACTGGAGTAATTTCTTCTACCTGTCCTACTCTTAATCCCATCATTTGCACACCTGAACCTGCACGCATGCCATTAACATCTTTGAAATGAACTTCAATTCTTTCTGCTGATGAAAACGCTCTGCCTTTAACCCACAATATTGTAAAAATTAATATTGTCAGAGCTACAAGAGTTAATATACCTACTTTAAATGATGATGATTTTAATTTCATATTTGCACCTGCTACATTATAACTATAATTATATCAAAAAAATTTATTCCGTTAACAACTTCATTGGTCCATTAAGTGAAGCTGTTATAAACTGCTTTGTATATTCATTTCCCTGCTCACACATTTCCTGAGGAGTACCTTGGAATACGCTTTTCCCGTTATACAGCATCAAAACTTTATCTGCGGTTCTTTGAATTGTTGACATTTGGTGTGTAACAACAATTGAAGAAGCATGTGTTTCATCTTTCAATCTTACTATATAATCTTCTATCAAAGTAGATGAAATAGGATCAAGCCCTGCTGTCGGCTCATCGTAAAGAATTGTTTTAGGATTTGTAACTATCGCCCTTGCAAAGCTTACACGTTTTTGCATGCCACCTGAAAGTTCTGACGGAAATTTATCTTCAATCTCCTCTAAGCCTACCAGCTTTAGTTTTTCTCTTACTATATTATCTAAATCTTGCGATGAATACAATTTTCTTAAATCCTTTCTTTCAGTCAGCGCAAAAATAATATTGTCATGAACTGTTAGAGAATCAAATAATGCTGAATATTGGAATACCATTGCAATATCACCTTCTGATGTTTTTATAGTACCAGAATCCTTTTCCAGTAATCCGCAGATTATTTTCAAAATAGTGCTTTTTCCTGAACCGGAAAAACCGACAACTGCTAAAGTTTCTCCATCTTTAACTTCAAAAGAAATATCATTTAAAACAGTTTTATCATCAAATTTTTTTACTAAATTTTCAACTTTTATCATAAAAATACCCTTTTAAAAGAAAAACGCTATCGAAAATATTAAATCTAAAATAACAATTGCAACAAAAGACCAAACAACAGCTTTTGTTGTTGCAATTCCAACACCTTTAGCACCGCCCTTTGCAATATATCCGCAAGTACAGCTTATCAATGCAATTACAAATCCATAAGTAAAGGCTTTTGCAATTGCAACTTTTATATCATAAATATATAACCCTGACCAAACTGACGAAAAATAAGCTTTATAGCTTAATTCACTCACTAAAGTCGAAGCTATTCCACCTCCAATAATACCAAATGTTGATGCAACAATCATAACAGGAGGCATCATAAGCGTTCCTGCAAGAACTCTCGGAACGAACAAGTATCTAATCGGATTAACACCTAAAACACGTATTGCATCTATTTGTTCAGTAACTTTCATTGTTGCAATTTCTGATGCTAATGAAGAGCCTATCATAGAAATTATTGCAAAACCTGACATGATAATTCCTGTTTCTCGAACAGTAAGCATTGCAACCAACAAACCTACATAATTTCCTCCGCCTTGTTTAACCATTTCACCTGCTACTTGCATTGCTACAATAATAGAAGTCATGCTAACAATTGAAATTGTAATAGGCAAAGAGCTTACACCAAATCTTGCAGATTGTTCAATAACCTCTTTTAAGTTAATTTGTCCTGCAAAAATGCATTTTAGCACCATTAACCCGCGAATAGCAATTTCGCCAAAAGTTGTAAAAAAATCATCGAGTTGGTCTGCTAATATCTGCAATAACTGGTACGTTGCAGATTGTTTAAAGTATGCCCTAATCTGTTCCATAAACCTAATTATATAATACAAGTTGATTTAGCGCAAGTATTATTTACAGCTATGATTTCCGCCAACTGTTAATTTTGTATTGTTAGGACAAGTTGTTCCATCTGTGGTCTTTAAATAATCCATGTTGCCAAAATTTATTATCCAAGCAGCTGCACTAGATGCATTATAACCGTATGAACCTTTGTTTACATAAGAATTAGAATTTTTCATTATATTATCTACATAAACACCGTTTATTTTATTATAATAAAAGCTAAACGTATCTTTACCTGAAGAGTTTGGACCTTTATTTGGACCATCAATATCAACATAAATATAACAAGTATAATCAGTATTTTCCCCACAATTTTCTAACCCAATGGCTGTGCCATCGGCAAGATAAGCTACGGAAGTGGAGTCATCTCCAAGAGAATTATCTCCATTGTTGAAAAATACCATGCAAGATGTTACCTCATCACATTTTTTAGTTACTTTTATGAAGTCAGATATCCTATTTAAAACTCTCATTCGACAACTACCAGTATAATTAACACACCACTCATCAAATGGTCCATAAACGGCCTCTGCTCTTCCAAACGCATCAGTTAAATTTTGGTATATTTTTTTAACTTTAGCAACTTTTTCTTTATCACCTGTTGATGAGTTTAAGTTTGGTAGTGTCAATGCTGCAACAACACCGATTATACCCATTACAATCAATGTTTCAGCTAAAGTGAATGCAAATTTAGTGAACTGTAAACGGTGAACTGTAAATAATATTTTTTTTAACATGTTATACTTCCTTTCTTTCATTGTTTATTTATATTTTCGTCATACTGAGCGTTAGCGAAGTATCCAGTTGATTTTTTCTGGATTCTTCGGACTACGTCCTCAGAATGACGTGTATCTTGTCATTGCGAGCGAAGCGTAGCAATCCAGTCTTTTGGTTTATTGTTAACTATTAAAACATTTATTTATTGTCCTACTCGGACGGAGGAAACTTTTGTTAGCAAAAGTTCCACAAAACTACAACCCGATTTCCATTCATTAATTTGCACTAAAGTCAACCTGTGCAAGCAAACTCACTTCGTTCAAACAATGCTTGCTTTGTTGTTGTTTTATTAAGTGAAACTTATTCGTT
>DJYG01000003.1 GCA_002450015.1 Cyanobacteria bacterium UBA6984
GTAAAACAAACTGTCATTCTAAGGTACGAAGTACCGAAGAATCCAGCGGATTTTCGACTCTGCCGAATAAAACGATTAAGTATCGTTTTATGAGAGGTTGTGAAACGAACGTAAGTGAGTGAAACCCGTAGGAGCAACAGGCGATTGCGAAGTTACTAAAATTGCGATAGCAATTTATACGAGCAACAAGCCGGTGCGTACCCGAATAATCCAAGACAAAAAAGTAACTGGATACTTCGCTAGCGCTCAGTATGACGAAAATATAAATAAAGAAACAAACAAAGAAAGGAAGTATAACATGTTAAAAAGAATTATTAATTATTTAAAAAGTAATCAAATAGATTGCCACGCAAATAAATCCGCTTTTACCCTAGCTGAAACATTAATTGTAATGGGCATAATCGGTGTTGTAGCAGCACTAACTTTGCCAAACCTAAACTCATCAACAGGTGACAAAGAAAAGGTTGTCAAGCTTAAAAAAATATATTCAAACCTTGAAGATGCTTTTGGGCGAGCAAAAGCTTTTATGGTCCTATTGATGAATGGTATAATGTTTCTTCAGGTTCTAATAAAGATTGGTCTAAAAAAGTTGCAGAACGATTTATTGATTTTATGAAAATTTCAAAAAATTGTGAATTAACAGGAACTTCTTGCTGGGCGGGAGGTACTATAAGTGCCAGAGATGATAGTCCTACTGCAGATACGGATGATTATAAATTTTTATTATCTGATGGTACTTCAGTTGGTTTTTACTGTCATAATCCTAATAGTACTATTGATAGGAGGATGTGTATGATTTATGTTGATATAGATGGCCCTAATAAAGGGGTATTAGAATACGGAAAAGATGTGTTTGAATTTGATATATTTGAAGATGGAAATTTATTGCCTTATGGTGTTGGCAGCTCAGGTAATTATAGCAAATGGGGAGATTATTTTTCTGAGAATACTACGTACTGGGTAATAAAAAATGGAAATATGGATTATCTAAAGTTGGACAGCAGTAACAAATGCAACGGAATTCAACTAAATTGGGATACTCAAACAAGTTGTAAATAAACAGAAAGACGGATTTGCTGAAAGCAAATCCGTCTGCTTTATTGTAATGTTAAATATGTTTTTCTATATTATTAATTATTGTAGATTTTGGCATTAGGCCAACCATTCTTTCTACGGCTTGACCATTTTTGAATACTAACAAAGTAGGCAGACCGCTGATTGAGTTTTCTTTTACAACTTCTTTGTTTTCATCGGCATTGATTTTTACAATTTTTAATTTGCCGTTGTATTGTTCTGCAATTTCATCAAGTACAGGTGATAATTTTCTGCAAGGTCCGCACCAAGTTGCCCAAAAATCAACAAGTACAGGTGACTGTGATTGTAGAACTTCTTGTTCAAATGATGAATCTGTTACTTCTAAAGCGTTTGACATTTTAAAATCTCCTTTTTGACTTGTTTTATTCTAGCACATAAATTTTTTTTGTGCTATTATCTTAATGTACGAAGAAGAAATTAGGATTATAATGGCTAGAAAAAAAGTTATAGAGATAGTCTTGGATACCGAAACAACAGGTTTGGACTATACAAAAGAAAGAATGGTTGAGTTTGCCGGTGTTAGATTAGAAAACGGAAAAGTTAAAGATGAATTTCAGACGTTGATTAATCCGCAGCAACATATCAGAAAGTCTTCAATTGCAATTCATGGTATAACGCAAGAAATGGTTCAAGATGCTCCGACAGAAGCAGAAGCTATGCCTAAAATTCTGGAATTTATTGGAGATTATCCGATTGTAGCCCATAATGCAATTTTTGATTATTCTTATTTGAATGAAGCAAGTTTAAGAACTACTGGCAATCCTATAAATAACGAACGTATTGATACGCAGCATATGTTTAAAGAAATTTATCCGGAGATGGATTCTCATGGACTTGATGCATTAACTAAAAAATTTGGCATTGAATTGGTAAATCATCATAGAGCAATGGCCGATGCAATGAGTTTAGCTCTTGCATATCCGAAATTAAAAAAATTATATTTGCAAAAATATGATTGGGAGCATAAACAAATTGAAAATATCGAGTATCTTTTTGAAAGATTTTTAAGAATTCAGCAAAGTGTAAACACAATGCAGGCAGAATTACAAGATTTGAAATCAGTATTCAAACTTTATTTTGAATTGGGTGGTAAATCAATAACGGCTCAAAATGGCGATATGCTTACATATCAATCAAAACAATCTTTTCATTATGAATTGGAAGATATTAAAGATGTATTGGAAGAATTGGGAGCTTTAAATAAGGCTGTTAAATTAAATTGCGGTTTTGTTGACAGACTCTGTAACGGATTTAATTTAGATGATTGTCAGCGCGAAACACTTAAAAATGCAAGAAAAGAAATATCAGAAAATCGAAACGTACAAATTATAAAGGCAGGAAAATAAGAATGGCGAATTTTATTGTAGATTTTTTTAAAGAACCACCTATAAAAGAAGAAATTCAAGACAAAGCTGTTGTTGATAAGATGTATCGACATTGGACATGGAGAATATTCATCTCCTGCTATTTGGCATACATTATTGCTCACTTATGCCGAAAAAATATTGCCGTAGCGTTGCCATTTATCGGGCAAGATTTAGGATACACAAATACACAGTTGGGTATTTTGGGTTCTTCATTATATATGACTTATGGTATAGGTAAATTCTGTAATGGTATTCTTGCAGATAGAAGTAACGTAAGAACTTTTTTACCGACTGCGATGATAATTTCAGCCATTGCAAACCTATGTTTTGCATTTAGTGCTGTGTTTATCACTCCTGGACATGTTTCTTTCTTTGGTTTGCCATCTGCAACAATACTTTTATGGGTATTGACTTTCTTTTGGGGTGCTAACGGTTGGTTTCAATCTATGATTTTTCCTCCAATTGCAAAAGCATTGTCATACTGGTTATCAAAATCAGAACGTGCTACTAAATGGTCTATCTGGTCAACCTCACACCAACTTGGTGTATTTGCAACAGTAATGCTTTCAGGTATTTTGATTGGCAAATTGGGTTGGAAGATGGCGTTTGGTATTGAAGCTGTAATTGTTACCATAACAGGTTTAATTTTGTTTTGGTCATTAAGAGATAAGCCTCAATCAATCGGTTTACCTGATATTGATATATATAGAAATGAACCGATAGAAGAAAAGAAAGAAGCTGAAATTCAAAAAATGTCTTATTTTGAAATGTTTAGAAAATTCATTGTATGTAATAAAATTCTTTGGTTATTATCTATTGCTTATGCATTTGTATATGTTATTCGTTTTGGTACGGAAGATTGGTTTGTAAAATATTTAATGGAATATAAAGGTGATTCATTAGCTATCGCAACTGCAAAGTTAAGCTCTCTTGCTGTTGTTGGCTCAATTGGCGCAATTGCTGCAGGATGGTTTTCTGACCGTTCAAAATCAGGCAGCAGAATTCCTATTAATATTTATTTCTTTATGGGATTAGGAACTTGCATATTTTTATTCCATATCAATAAGATTGATGCTTTTGATTATATTCTTGCTGCTTTAATCGGTGCATTTACTGCAGGTCCTCAATTATTGCTGGGTGGTGTTTGTGCTTTGGAAGCTACATCAAAACAAGTTGCATCAGCTGCATTGGGTTTTGCAGGTATGTTTGGTTATGTTGGTGCGGTATTATCTGCATCAGGTACCGGTTTTATGATTGATATGTTCCAAGCAAAATTTAATAATGGTTGGTTAGGTGCAATTATATTTTGGATTTCATCAGCCGTAATCGGTATAATAATGTGCTTGATTATATTAGCATATAGTTCTCATCAGGCTAAAAAGGCACAGCTTGAAACTGCTGAAGTGAAAGCTGAAGCTGATGAACAAGAACCGGTAAAACAATAGGAGAATAATCCAATGAAAAAACTTTTTGTAATTTCAGGTTCGTCCGGTGTCGGTAAGGGTACTGTTATAAAAAGATTTTTGGAAAAAAATCCTGATTTTAAATTGTCTGTTTCTTGTACAACGCGTCCAATGCGTGCAGGTGAAAAACACGGTGTAAATTACTATTACCTTAATCGTGAAGAATTCATGCAATCTGTTGAAAATGGTGAATTCTTAGAGTGGGCGGAATTTTCAGGCAATTGCTACGGTACAAATAAAAAGTTTGTTCAGAATTGTTTAGATAATAATGAAAATCTTATACTTGAAATTGACACACAAGGTGCGTTACAAGTAAAAGAAAAGATGAGTAATGCTGTTTTGATATTTATAATGCCGCCATCACTTGAAGAATTGGAAAATAGATTGCGCGGTAGGGGAACAGAAACAGAAGATGCTATACAAAAAAGATTAAATACTGTTAAATCAGAAATGGAAAACGCAAAGAAATTTCATTATAACGTTATAAATGATGATGTTGAAAGAGCTGTTGAAGAAATTGAAAATATAATTAAAAATGAACAAATATGATTTAGTAAATAAGATAGAAAAATTTGCACCTCCCGAACTTCAGGAAAAATGGGATTGTTCTGGTTGGATTGTAGAAACAGGATTAAAAGAAGTCAAAAAAGTTTTGATTGCTTTAACAGTTACGGAAAGTGTTTTTAATCAAGCGATTGAAAAGCGTTGCGATATGATTATTACACATCATCCGTTGTTTAATATACCATTAAAATATTCAAGTATTGATATTTATTCTTCACATACAAATATGGATAAGGCACTTGGAGGAACAACTGATACTTTTGTTGAAGCCCTCGGGTTAACAGCTCATCCTGTCGGAGATTTTTTAAGAATTTGTGATATTGATATTTCTGTTAAAGATTTGTGTTCAAAAATTAAAAAAGTTTCTCCATATTCAAGAGTAGTTAATAATAAAAGTGTTCAAAAAATTTCTAAAATAGCGTTTTGTGCCGGTTCAGGAATGGATTTGTATAATGAAGCAATTGAAAATGGTTGTGATTGTTTTGTAACCGGAGATGTAAAGTATCATAGTGCAGTTGAATCAGAAATTGTATTGATAGATGCAGGACACTATGAAACTGAAATATTGATTAAAAATGTTTTTCAGAATTTAATTAAAGAAACGGTAGAGGTAATTATTGCAAATGAAAATTCTCCATTTAAAAATATTTAGTCTTATATTTATAATGTTTTTGTGTGCTAATTGCGCTTTTTCTTATCAAACCCTTGCCTTTGATTTTCCAAACGGTGCTGGCAACTGGCACGTTGCGTTTCACAGAAAATTAAGAACAGAAACTATTGTTCAATATGTTCCGTTAGGAGAATCTTACGAAAAATGGTCGCAAACAATGGTTATTCACGCATATCACAATGCACTTGCAAGAACTCCTCTTGCTTTTTTAAGACGATTAACGGCACAAATGGAAGCTTTAAATGATTATTCAAAATACCAATATGAAAGAATTACACCAAGTGATGCAATTGCAACGAGATGCGTTGTCGGTAATGCAAGAATGTCGGCTCAATGTGATATATACCGTGTAATGCAGTCATTTGACGGATATATTACGGTTCAATATATCAACCGTAATATGGAAGATTTTAAATTACAATACTTTAAGTGGCTAGATGCAATAAGAAATGCAAAACCATATCAGGCAGAATTTCGTAATGACAGATATTTGAGCAAAGATACTTTTGAATTGTAATAATATGGAAAAAAGCTATAAAACATACGTTAAAGAGTTAATCCATTTGGCTTTGCCCATAATTATGGGGCATATAGGATTTACTTTTATTGTTGCAGGTGATGTATTTGTTGCAGGAAAATATTCAACAGACGCTCTTGCTGCTGTTAGTATTTCAGGAGCTGTAACAAGCCTTGTTTTTATGTTTGGTATAGGACTTATAATAAGTGTTTCTCCTGTTTTATCGAACAGATTGGGGGCTAATAAATCTGTAAAACAATATTTCTATCCAACAGTAAAATTTTCGCAAGTTGTGGCATTTTTTTCTATGTTATTGATAATGGCATGTATTCCCTTAATGGAAAATATGGGCTTTGAAAAACATTTGTTTCCGTATATAAGAACTTACACTTTTGTATTTGCATTTTCTGCATTTGGCGGATATTTGCATGCTGCGTTGAAAGAATTTTTACAAGCTTATGAAATAGTCTTTTTTCCTAATTTTATTGCAATTATAGGTATATTTTTAAATATTATAGTAAATTGGGTTTTTGTATTTGGTTTTGGATTTATTCCTTCAATGGGTGTTTTAGGACTCGCTCTTGCAAGTGTTTTTATAAGAACATTTATGGGACTTGCTTTATTAATATTTTGTCTTGTTAATTTTAATTTAAAAAATATAAAAGTTCCAAAAAAGTATTTTCTAGTTTTGATGCATGTTGGTTTACCATTGTCGGTTGCAATTTGTATTGAATTTTTAGCGTTTAATTCTATGGCAATATTAATGGGACGTGTCAGTGGTGTGTATGCGGCAGCACAAAATATTATCAATGTTATTACATCAGCTTCATTTATGATTCCTCTTTCAATATCTAATGCAATTGCTGTAAAAGTTGGTTATGCAAATGGTGCAAAAAATATTATTGATATTAAAAAATATTCTATATCAGGCGTTTTGGTGTCGGTAGGTTTTATGGCATTGTGTGGCATTATATTTGCATTGTTTCCCGAATTTTTTGCAAAAATATTCACTGATGATAAAATCTTAGTTGATATTATTGTCCCAATAATGTATCTTGCTGCAGCTTTTCAGTGTTTTGACGGATTTCAATGCTCTTTAGGTGGCGTTTTAAAAGGTTTGAAAAAAACTCAAATGGTTTCTGTTGCAAATTTTATAGGTTATATACTGATAGGTATTTCTTTAGGCTCATTTTTTGCATTTAAACTGAAATTAAATTTGTTTGGTTTTTGGATAGGTATTGGTATTGCTTCTGCTTGCGTTGGGCTTGTTCTTTTAATAGAAATTTTAAAAACATATAAAATTCTAAAAAAAGAGTATAAATAAGAAGATTGGCGGCTTGCAGAGCAAGCCGCCAATCAGTAAATAATTTCAACAAGAAATTATTTATTAGCACAACCAAACGCGATTGTAATATGTTCTTTCGGGTTAACTGCTGAAATTCTTGAACCTTTAGGGTCAACAACATAAGCGATTTCGTCGCCTGATGTTTGGAATAACCCCATAGTACCTGAAAGTGCAGTTCTGGTTACGTCAATTGGAGCTTTAACAGTTTCAACAAGAGCGTCGCCAGCACTTCTGCCTGCGGCTTTAAATTGACCTTGAGTTGTTTCGCCTAACGCTGTACCTACGCCATTAGAAACATTTTCAACTGCATTACCAAGGTTAGACACTATACCGCCTGCTGCTCTTGCTGTTGTACCAACAAGTGTTCCCGCCCAAGTGAATGGGAATGTAAGAGTTCTTGCGATGAAGTGTGGATTTTTAGTTTTATTAATTTGTGCAGTCAAAATTTGTTTAGGTAATTGAGCTTTGCAGTTACCGTTTTCGATTTCGGTGAACGCAAGTTTTAATGCCCCTTTTTCTTTGCAGCCGTTAGGTCGAATTACTTCTATAACTTTGCCGTTTACGCGTGAACCGCAAGGGTAAACTTGTCCGTTAATAGTTACTTCTTCTAATGTTGTTGCTGCAAATCTTTGACCAACGTGAGCAGATTTAGCATTTATTTGGTCTAAAAATTCAAGTTTTAATGTCGGAATTTTAACTACTTCTTCGTTTTCTAAATAAACTTGTTTATTAGTATCAATTGGACAAGCTGCGTTAGCTGTTTTTGGATTTGTGTCATATCCGCCTGCTACACGTACATTTTGTAACATTGAAGCAATATCTGCTCTTGAAGCAGTTTTATCAGGCATAATCATATCTGAATTTGGTAAGTCTGATAAAGCACCATTTTCTAAGGCTGTTGCAATAGGTATTTGTGACCAGCTTGGAACTCTGCCTCCATCTCTGTATTTAGATAAAATTTCCTTAGCTTTGCATTCGTCAATTGAACAGTTATTAAGACCTTTTGCCATTGCCGTAAGTGCTTCTGCACGGGTTACGTTGTTATTTGGCATAAATCTGCCATTTGGGTAACCTTTCATTAAATTTTCATCTACTGCTTTAGCAATCATAGGATTTGCCCAGTTTCCCGCAGGAACATCTGAGAAGATACATTTAGGTTCAAGTGAACAGTTATCCATGTTGAAACCTTTGACAAGCATTGTTGCAAATTCAGCACGGCTTACATTTCTGTTTGGCTTAAACATTCTGTCAGGATAGCCGACAACAACGTCATTCATAGCTAATTTGTCTATATCACATGATGCCCAGTGCTGTTCAGTAACATCAGGGAAGTAATTTAATAAATTAGCAGCTGCTCCCGTCATACCTTTTAAGTTTGATTTTAAATCAAAAGGTTCGTAGCTTCTCTTTAATGCGTCAAGTGAATTTTCTGTATGAATATCTATGGGACAGCTTCCGTCAATGTATTTTTCATCACCGTGTACAGATACACCGTTGATTGTATTCATGTCAGAATTTAAATATGGTAATTGACTTGCTGCACCTGTCATAGAACCTTCAGATGTTATTGTAGCACCTGAAAGATTTGGATTTAGGTAATTTTCGCTTGAACTGATAGAATTGGCATTTTCTCCAATATAGTTATTTGTTCCGTAAATTGCATTCGGATATCCGTAGATTTGTCGCATATCTTTTCTGTCTGTTGTTTGTGCAGAAGCACAGCTTGCGCATGTCGGTTGAGCTTTTTTTGCGCAACGTTCATTAATTTCTTCTGATTTTTGGCATTTACATTTAGATTTTGCTTTATGGCACTTGTTACATTTTTTAGAAACCTTTTCACAAGGTGCGCTTACTTTTGGTAAATCGGTTTTGCAAGGACAAGCTGCATTTGCAGCATTGCTTATTGCAGTTGTGCTTATACCTAAAGCAATTAGTGCTGCTACTGTTAATTTTTTAAATTTCATTTTTTCTAACCTCCTTATTGGTATTTTCTTTTTATATTTTTCCTTCGACTTTCTTTAAAATTATGTCCTTTAATTTATTTTATAACATTGTCGAAAACGGTTATATATTTGGGCTATTTGCAAATAACTTTTCGGGTAAGTGAAAATTTGAAAATAAATTTTGTTTAAGTTATTATTTTAAAAGTAAGAAGTAATAAAAAGGTTTAATTAATGAAAATAGGAATACCCAGAGGTTTATCATTTTATAGTATATATCCGTTTATGTTCGGCTTTTTTAAAGCTATGGGTATTGAGATGATTTTGTCTGATAAGACTACAAAGAAAACACTATCCAGCGGTTCGGCACTGGTTGTTACAGAAACTTGCCTTCCTGTGAAAATTTTTGTAGGACAGGTTTTAAATTTATTAGAAAAAGGTGTTAATAAAATTTTTGTTCCTTCAATACAATCAATTGCACCTAAAATATATAACTGTTCAAAAATAAGAGGTTTACCTGATTTAATCAGAAATGTAATAAAAAAAGAGTTTACAATCATAGAGCCAACACTTGATAAATCTGCACCTCACCATGGTTTATATGATTTTTTGTTGGAATGTGTGAAACCTTTTGGCATCTTTGATATGGAAAGAATAAAAAAGGCTTCAAAAGCAGGTTGGAGAGTATATAATAATTTTCAGGTTATGCTGAAATCAGGTATGAAATATGAAAAAGCCTTGAACTATGCGACTTCAGGTAAGCTGTTAATTGAAAAAGATGAAACCGAATATCCTATTTCGATAGGTTTAGTTTCTCATGGTTATAATATATATGATGAACGTGCATCAATGAAAGTTATTGATAAACTAAATAAAATGGGTGTTAAAGTTTATACAGCTTATCAATTAACAGACGAACAATTAGAAGAAGGCGTAACAACATTGGGGCAAAATGTGTACTGGGCAAATGAGGCTGAAATGACCGGATGTGCAGGTCATTATCTTAAAGATAATAAAATTGATGGTTTGATTACCATTACCGCTTTCGGTTGCGGACCTGATTCATTGATGATTGAGAGAATAACAAGACGTTCAAAACAGTTTAATAAACCTTTATTGAATTTAACAATAGATGAACATACAGGCGAAGCAGGATTTATTACGCGTTTGGAAGCTTTTGTGGATATGTTATATCGTAAAAAACGCTCTCAGGGAATCGTTGAAAACAGTTTTGCTCCATCCTCGAATGTTATGGAATTTATCTAGAATTTTTATTATATAATTACTTTATGAAACAAAGTTCTTTATTTGACTCAATTGCACCTATTATGATAGGTCCGTCAAGTTCACACACTGCCGGTGCTGTCAGGTTGGGTATTCTTGCAAAAAATATTAATAATACTACGTTTAAAAAAATAACTTTTATTTTATATAATTCTTATGCAAAAACAGGGTTCGGGCATGGAACTGATAAAGGTTTACTTGCAGGTGTATTAGGCTTTTCTGTTGACGATACAAGAATAAAAGATATCTTTAATTTCTCTGATACAAATTCATTTGTGTATAATTTTGAATATAGAGAGGATTTTAACAGACATCCAAATTCTGTTGATTTTATATTTGACAATATTAATGGCAGTAAGATGCTTATTTCCGGAGATTCTGTCGGAGCCGGAAATGTAAGAATTATAAAGATTAATGATTTTTCTGTAAATATTGCCGGAGATTATAATTCTTTAATTATTAATTATAAAGATACAAAAGGAATGATTTCAAGGGTTACAGAAATTATACAAAATCAAAATATTAATATTGCTTCGCTTATATGTGACAGAAATGCAAAAGGGGAGGAAGCTTCTATGTGTATTTGCATTGATGGAAATATTAATGATAATGTTATTAATAAAATAGAAAATTTAGAAGATATATACTTTGTAAGAAGTGTTTTGAAATTGGAAAGTTAATATGATAAGAGATATTAGAACTTTTAATGATTTAATGCAAGTTTGTTTGCAAAAGCAAAAAACAATATATGAAGTTTTTGAACAAAGGGAGGCAAGCCTTCAAGAAATTTCAGTTGAAGAAGTTAGAGTTCGCGTAAAAAAATCTTTAGATGCAATGAAAGATGCAATAAAAAAAGGACTTGTATCAAATGAAAAATCAATAAGCAATCAATGCGGTGACGATTGTATGAGACTAAAGGAAAGGTTTCAAAATAGTGGTGCTATATTTGGTAAATCGTTTGAAAAAATTTCAACTTATGCATTGGCGACAATAGAAGAAAATTTAAGAATGGGTAAAATTGTAGCGTGTCCGACCGCCGGTTCTTGTGGTATTGTTCCATCTATTTTGGTAGGTATAAGTGAGGAGTATAATTTTGATGAAGAAACTCAAATAAATGCTTTAATAACCGCCGGAGCGATAGCAACAATTATATCGTACAAAATGGCGCTTGCAGGTGCTGTTGCCGGTTGTCAGGCAGAATGCGGTGTTGCCTGTGCAATGAGTGCTGGTATATTAACTCAAATGTTTGGCGGTAATATAGAGCAAATATTGAATGCGGTAGCTTTAAGTTTAAAAAATATAATGGGATTAACGTGTGATCCTGTTGCAGGACTTGTTGAGATACCTTGTGTAAAACGAAATCCGTTTTTGGCAGTAAATGCGGTTACAGCTTACGAATTAGCAATTTCTGATGTAAAAAGTAAAATTCCTGTCGATGAAGTTGTAGATGCTATGGTTCAAACAGGTGAGTTAATGTCACCATTGTTAAAAGAAAGTTCGCAAGCAGGGCTTGCAAAAACAAAGACCGCACTTGAAATAGAAGAAAATTTAAAAAACAGTATAAGGAGATAATATGAATTTGAATTTTAAAAAAGCTTTTAGCGATGTATTTAGTTTAAAATATTTTTGGGTTTATTTGTTTATATTTGCCGTAATTACGACTTTAAGTTCAATAATACAGTCTGCAAAAGTTATTCCGTACAATAATTTTATATCTAATTGTATTTCTATTTTTGCATATATTTCAACCGGTTATTTATTTTTAATGATAAATAATTTAATAAATAATAAAGATATAAATAACAATGATGAAAGTTTTATCAAAAACATTATAGAGAGTACCAAAAAAGGACTAAAGGCATTTGTAGGAACTCTTGCTAATACCTTAATAGGTTTTATTTGCGGTTCTTTTGTTGCTATAATATCAGTGTTTGCGTTTATTAAGATTACTCATAATGTAGTAACTGAGGATAATTTATTTCATTTTCCTGTTCTGAATATTATTTTTGTTGTTATAGCAATTGTTTTAATGGTTTATATGTTATTTGTACTAAAACTGTTAGCAGTTGCTTATTGTGAAAATTTTTCGTTAAAAATGATGTTTTGTTGGAGAAAAGTTTTTAACCGATTTTTCAGAAAAGGTAATGCAAAAGAAACATTAGCAGCAATTGGGATTTACGTTTTTTCTATTATTTTTATATTTGTAACAATGTTTTTGTTAATATTTTTATTTAATTTTATTTTGATTTATTTTATTAAAACTTTATTAAATTCTCACTTTGTGGCAGTTGCATTTCTTATAAATATTTCTTATGTGATAGCTCCATTTTTTATAGCAATGTTTCATTATATACTTTCAGGGTATATATTCCATTTGCTTGGACAAGTTTATAAAAAGGCAATTTCAGAATAATGTAAATACCCTCTTTTATTAAAGAGGGTATTTTAGTTATTTAAAAAACAAGCTGCTTCGTGTCCTTCGTATAATTTTTTTAATACGGGCTTATCTGTTTTACATTTTTCCATACAGTATGAGCATCTTGTGTGAAATTTGCATCCTGTTGGTAAATTTGTCGGAGATGGAATATCTCCTTTTAGTATATTTATATCTTTTTTTTCAAAACTTGGTACAGCATTTAATAAGGCTCTTGTATATGGGTGTTGCGGATACTTGAATATTTGTTCTGTTGAACCTATTTCAACAATTTCTCCCAAATACATTATTGCTACTCTGTCAGCAATATGTCTTATTACATTCATGTCGTGTGATATAAACATAATGGTTAAATTGAAATTTGTTTTTAATTGAATTAAAAGATTTATAATTTGAGCCTGGATACTTACGTCTAATGCACTAACCGGTTCATCTGCTATGATAAATTCAGGTTTTAGAATTAAGGCTCTTGCAATGGCAATTCTTTGTCTTTGTCCTCCTGAAAATTCGTGCGGATAGAGTTTTTTTGCGCTTTTATCAAGTCCAACGGCTTCTAATACTTGCGTAATAATATCTTCAATTTCGTTTTTTGAAAATTCATACAATGCTCTGTAATCTTCAGAATATATGCATAAATCATTATTTATTTTAAGTGGTTCTTTTAGTATATCCCCAATTGTCATTTTGGGATTTAAGCTTGAATATGGATTTTGAAAAACCATTTGTAAAGCTTGTCTATAAACTTTTAGTTTTTTATTTTTTAATTCTAAAACATTTATTCCGTGAAATAATATTTCACCAGAATTAACAGGAGTTAAACAAGCTATTGCACTTGCTAAAGTTGATTTACCGCAGCCGGATTCACCTGCAATTGCAAGTATTTCACCTTGATTTACATCAAGTGATAAGTTATTTACAGCTTTTACAATTTTTTCTTTGCCAAATACAGAACCTTTTGTTTTATATTCAACATTCAAATTTTTTATTTCTAAAACAGGCATAATGATATTATATTTTATATTTCAAATTATTACAACATCTTTTTAGGCTAATTATACTTCGCGCCGACCTTCCAGTGCTTTTGCAAGGGTAATTTCATCGGCATATTCTAAATCAGTACCGACAGGGAGTCCGAATGCAATTCTAGAAACTTTTATACCAAAAGGTTTTACCAGTTTTGTCAAGTATAAACTTGTGGCTTCACCTTCGACAGATGGGCTTAAAGCCAAAATTAATTCTTTAACATTTTCGTCTGTTAATCGTCCTAATAGTTCTTTTATTCTAATATCATCAGCTCCAATTCCGTCTATTGGTGAAATTAGTCCTTGTAAAACGTGGTAAAGTCCTTTATATTCGTTTGTTTTTTCAATGGCAATTAAGTCTTTTGTTTCAGAAACAACACAAATTGTACTTTTATCACGGGAATTAGAAGAACAAATTTCACATGGACTTGTTGAGGACAAATTGTAGCATATTTCGCATGCAACCGTACTTTTTTTTGCTTCTAGAACAACTTTTGCAAACTTTTCAACTTCAGAATAAGGCATTTTTAATAAATAAAATGCCATTCGTTGTGCAGATTTTGGTCCAACAGACGGAAATTTCTGAAATTGTTCTATTAAAGATGCTATTGATTTAGGATAAATCATTAGAATAAGCCCGGAATACTTATACCACCTGTTATAGCCTTCATTTTTGATTCCATTTCAGCAACAGCTTTTTCGCTTGCTTGTTTTATTGCTGTTGATATTACATCTTCAAGCATTTCAATTGTATCATCATCAACACTGTCTGGATTTTCAGGATTTAGAGCTTCCTTTGAAATTTTTATTGATTTGAATTTACCTTGACCGTCACATACGGCAACAACTCCACCTGTTGATGATTCATATTCAGCCTCTGCTAATTCAGCTTGTGTTTCTTGTAATTTTTTTTGAATAGATTGTGCTTTTTGCATCATTTGCATCATATTCATAGTTATATCTCCTTTTATATCTCCTTGTTGTAATCCCGTACAAAATATTATACAATAAAATTATGGAAATGAAAACATATTTACAAGAAAGTTTTAAAAACGGTCGTTTAATGCGTTGGACTTTTATGCCTTTAAATGTTTATATTTCTCCTATGAAATTTTACACAAAACAAGGTCAAGACCATCTTTATCAGGGGATGGTAATAAAAGCTTGTGAAGAATGGGAACGTGCTTGTCCAGGAGTCCAATTCAAGCTTGTAGATAATATTCTTTCTTCAAATATAAATGTAGAGTGGCGGAGAATAGACCGAAAAGCTCTCGGACATTGCCAATTTAATTTTGATAAATCAAACAGATTGTATGGAGCAGAAGTTTCAATTGGGCTTTCTGATGGTGTAATTTGCCAGCAGTACATGGCTGAAGGTGAGGTTTACCATACAATTTTGCATGAATTTGGGCATGCTTTGGGGCTGGGACACAGTCCTTATGATACTGATATAATGTACACACCACATAAATATGGTGTTGTATCGCTTTCATCAAGAGATAAAACAACAATAAAATGGCTTTATAAGCTCAATCAGGGTACAACAGTTAATGATTTGGTTGCAAAATTTAAATTTGGTTCTCAAAATCCGGATGAAATAATTACAAAAGTGATTATGCAAGATAATCCAAGTGAATTTGAAAAGGTAAAAGGTTCATTGTCAGGCATTAGTCAAAAAGATTTATTAACTGAATCTTCAAATATTGCTGATTTGAAAAAGTATAATTTATCATTACAAAATATTCAATTATCAGACAATGTAATGCGTTATTTAGGCAAATCACCACGCAATAAAGATTAAAAATTTGACTATTTTCTCTTTGATGTATAATGTTAAATGTCGGTATAGAGAATTTTCTAAAATAAAGGATAATATATGAGTATTCAGGAATGGTTTGATAAGCGTAAAGAAGCGCAAATTGAACGAAGATCATCCGAAGTAAAAGTAGAAAATATAAATTTTCCAGGATTGTGGACAAAATGTGTACACTGCGGGGCGCAAATTACTAACAAAGATTTAGAAGAAAATCTAATGGTATGTCCGCAATGTGATTATCATTTTAGAATTGGAGCAAGAGAACGTATAAGACAACTGTTTGATGAAAATAGTTTTGTAGAAATGTTCGAAAAAATTACTCCAACAGACCCTCTTGAATTTTCAGATACGGAATCATATAAAGATAGGTTAAAAAAAGCAAAAGAAAAAACAAATCTTAGCGATGCAGTTATAACCGGTGTCGGCAAAATTTGCGGGCATGAAGTTGCAACTGCAATTATGGATTTTGAATTTATGGGTGGTTCAATGGGAAGTGTTGTTGGTGAAAAAGTTACCAAAATAATGGAAGAAGCCACAGAAAAACATATCCCAATGCTTGCCATAACTTCATCAGGCGGAGCAAGAATGCAGGAAAGTGCCTTGAGCCTTATGCAAATGGCAAAAACTTCTTGTGCTTGTGCAAGAATGGATGAGGAAAAAGTTTTATATATTTGCTTATTAACGGAACCTACTTTTGGGGGTGTAACCGCAAGTTTTGGAACTTTGGGCGATATTATTATTGCAGAACAAGGTGCAAGGATAGGTTTTGCTGGACGACGCGTTATAGAACAAACTATTCGTCAAAAATTGCCTTCAGGTTTCCAAACGGCAGAGTATTTATTGAAATATGGTCAAATAGACATAATTTCACAGCGTAAAGACTTGCGTGATACTCTTTCTAGAATTTTTGACATGCATAGCTTGGAAGTTCCTGCAGAGGAATAATCTGAAAAGAGGTTATATAATGTTTGAATTTGAAAAACCAATTACAGAAATAAAAATGAAAATAGAAGAATTAAAAAAAATCAGTGCGGAGTCAGGAATGGATTTAAATTCGGAAATCGAAAAATTTGAGCAGCAAGCTGAAGAATATCAACAAGAAATTTATTCTAATTTAAAACCTTCTGAAAAGTTGCAGATAGCCCGTCACGCTAACCGTCCTAATTTTTTGGAATATATGAGTCTAATGTGTTCAGATTTTATTGAATTTCATGGTGACAGAGCAGGCTCTGATGATAGAGCAATAATTGGTGGTATCGGTAAAATTGGCAACTATAATGCAATGTTTGTTGGTACGCAAAAAGGCTCTACAACAAAAGAAAATCTTGAATGTAATTTTGGCATGCCGCAGCCTCAAGGATATCGAAAAGCTATGAGGCTTTTTAATCATGCAAACAAGTTTAATTTACCAATAATTACATTAATAGACACTCCTGGTGCATATCCGGGAATTACAGCAGAGCAAACCGGACAAGGTATTGCTATTGCCCAAAATCTAAGAGATATGGCTAAGTTAGATGTTCCAGTTATTGCAGTAATAACGGGTGAAGGCTGTTCTGGTGGGGCTTTGGGACTTGCTGTTGCAAATGATGTTAAAATGCTTGAATACGCTTATTATACCGTAATTTCTCCTGAAGGTTGTGCGTCTATTTTGTTTAGAGATGCAACAAAAGCTGCTGATGCCGCAAATGCTCTAAAAATAACAGCTAATGACTTATTAGAATTTGGTATAATTGACAGTTGTGTAAAAGAACCTTTAGGCGGAGCTCATACAAATAAAGAGGAAATGGCAAAAAATCTTAAAAAAGAGTTAATATCTTCTTTAAGAAAATATACAAAAATGACTCCTGAAAAGTTACGTAAACAAAGATACCAAAAATATCGTAAGATGGGTTGTTTTTTACATGAATAATTATTATGAGCTAAAAATAAAGATTAATCCTGAAATGTCAGAAATAATATCTGACATTTTATTTAGTGTTTTTGACTGCGAAGGTGTTGTTATGGTTGAAGAAACTTACAAAGACCTTGAGATGATTAATTCAACGGAAGGTACGCTTAAAGCTTTTATCTGTGGAACTGAAAAACCAGATTTTGATTTAATACTAAAAGAACAAAAGGCAATTCTCAAATCACGAGGTCTTACAGATGAAGAGCTTGGTTCTTGGGAGTTTACTGTTGAAGAAAAAGAAAATCAAGATTGGTCAAAAAAATGGAAAGAAAAATGGGATGTTACTCATGTAAGCGAGCATATTGCAGTAGTTCCAACTTGGATTGAATACAGTGCAAAACCGGATGAAATAATAATCAATCTTGATCCGGGTTGTGCTTTTGGTACAGGAACTCACCAGACAACTCAGCTTTGTATGAAAGCATTAGAAAAATATTTTAAATCCGGTCAATCTATGGCAGATATTGGCATGGGAACAGGGATTTTATCAATATTAGCCAAAAAACTTGGTGCTAGTGAAGTCTATGGTTGTGATAATGATGAAACTGTTATTGCTGTCGCAAGAGATAATGCAAAGTTAAATGGTGAAATTTGTACATTTGAGTTTGGAACAGCGGATAAAATAACTGAAAAATATGATTTCGTATGTGCGAATATATTACATAACGTGCTTTATGAAATCATGGGTGATTTAAAAAATATTATGAAAGACAATGCGCTTATGTCATTAAGCGGTATTTTAAAAGAAAAAGCTTTAATTGTGCAAGAAGCAATTGAACGAGAAAATTTAAAAATTATAGATGAAATTCAACAAGACCAATGGACTTCATTTGTGGTAAAGAAAGGTTAAAAATGAAAAAAACAGCAATAATTATACCTGCAAGATATGGTTCTAGTAGGCTGGAAGGGAAACCACTTTTAAAAGTAAATGAAAAACCAATTATTCAATGGGTATATGAGACAGCTAAAACTGTAAAAGGCTGTGATGAAATTATTGTTGCAACCGATGATGAGAGAATTTATAATGCAGTTGCTGATTTTGGCGGTATTGCAGAAATGACATCAACAGAGCATAAGTGTGGTAGTGACAGAATAATGGAAGTTGTTGACAGGCACATTGATTTTGAATACATAATAAATCTTCAAGGTGATGAGCCAATGATAAAAAAAGAGCATATTGAGGCAGTTATAGATGGTGTAAAAAATCATAATGCTGATATTTCAACTCTTATTCGTCCAATAGAAGATAAAACAGAAATTGAAAAGCAAAGTTTGGTAAAATGTGTAATTGATAATGAAGGTTTCGCCCTGTATTTTTCAAGAGCAAAAATTCCATTTGAAAGAAATGAAAATCCTTCACCATTTTACGGTCATATCGGTATATACGGATATACAAGAGAAGCTTTAGTTAAAATGACAACATCTGTTCAAACATCTTTGGAAATTTCAGAAAGTTTAGAGCAGTTAAGAGCATTGCAATTGGGAATGAAAATAAAAACTTCAATTGTAAAAGAAAAACCTGTAGGTATTGACACACTTGCTGATTACGAAGAATTTAGAAAAATTGCAGGTGAAAAATAAGTATATCAAGAATTTAAAAAATATTTTAAAACATGTGCTTGCAATTATTTTTTGCTTAGATTAAGATATATTTATAAAAATAAATTTATATTAACAACATAAAATACAGAATTTATTAGTAGCTTAGGAAACGTAAGGAAAACAAAATGACAGACGCTGAAATGCAAAATGAAACAGAAGACCGTCAACGAATTTTAGTAGCTGACGATGAAGCTAGTATTAGAAGAATTTTAGAAACACGTTTAAAGATGGTTGGCTATGATGTAGTAGTCGCTGAAGATGGTGAAGAAGCAATTAACGCATTTAATAAAAGTAATCCAGATTTGGTAGTTTTAGATGTAATGATGCCAAAAGTAGATGGATATGGTGTAACAAGAGAAATTAGAAGAACATCAGATGTTCCTATTATAATATTAACAGCTTTAGGCGATGTTTCAGAAAGAATTACAGGCTTAGAATTGGGTGCTGATGATTATGTAATAAAACCATTTAGTCCAAAGGAATTAGAAGCACGTGTAAAAGCGGTATTAAGAAGAACAAATAATAGAGAATCAATAGTTCCAACCGGAAAAGTAACAAAGAATGTTATAACTACCGGTAATATAAAAATTGATACAGCAAGACGTCAAGTATTCAGAAAGAACGAACGTATCAGACTTACAGGAATGGAATTTAGCTTATTAGAATTGTTAGTAAACAATTCAGGTCAAGCATATTCAAGAAACGAAATTTTACAACATGTATGGGCATATCCGCCTGATCACAGAATTGATACACGTGTAGTTGACGTGCATATATCAAGATTGCGTTCTAAATTAGAATCAGATCCTGCAAATCCAGAGTTAATATTAACAGCACGTGGTATTGGATATATGTTCCAACGCATTAATTAGGAAATAAAAAAGTTTTTGATGTGGCGGGTGTCGTCAAGTGGTTAAGACCTCGGATTGTGGTTCCGATATACATGGGTTCGAATCCCATCATCCGCCCCATTTAAAGAATTTGACCCTTCGGGGTCTTTTTCATTAGGAACGATAAGGGTTTTCAGGGTTCGTTCTTTTTATGAAGTGTTGTACATTTATCTAAGATTATCGGCACAATGCTTATTGTCACTAAAATTATGTAGGTTAGTATCCCATTTGAAGTATCAAAAAATAAGAATCTATATTATTTTGCGTTATAGCCACCATCTGCACTAACAATAGCACCTGTCATAAATGGTACTTCATCACTTGCAAGAAAAGCAATGGTTTTAGCAATTTCAATAGGTTTTCCCATGCGTTGCATTGGGTGCATACTTTTTAATGAAGTATCATCATAATTTCCTGCATCACGTGCTGCTTGTAATATTTCAGTATCACATGCACCAGGTGCAACTGCATTAACACGAATATTTTTATCTGCATATTCTACTGCAACTGCCTTTGTTAAACCTACTACTGCGTGTTTTGTTGCCCCATATTGAGCAGCATAAGGAATACCATTTAATCCTGCTATAGATGCTAAATTTACTATATTGCCACCACCTGTTTTTAAATAATAACGGATTGCATATTTCATACCGTAATATACACCCATAACATTTGTTTCAATCATAGAACGGAAATTTTCTGTTGAACAATCTGCAAATAACTTGTTTTCTCCTGCTATTCCTGCATTATTAACAATGCAGTCCATTTTTCCATAATCTTTTATAACAGTATCAATTACATTTTTTACGGCCTCTTCATCAGTTACATCTAACTGATAAAAGGTTGCTTTAATATTCATTTCTTTAAGTTCTTTTTCAAATTGTAATCCACGTTCTTTGTTACGGGAAGTAAAAGCGATATTCCAACCTCTTTGTCCTAAAACTATTGCAGTTTGTTTTCCTATTCCTGTTGTCCCACCAGTTATCAATACAGTTTTACTCATAAGACCTCCTTTATTTACATTTATCCCTTTACATTTACCTCATCATTGTATTATTATCTTAAACTGATAAGGAATATTCAAGTAATTAGAAAAAACTAATATAGTAAGAATATTATAACTATTGAATTATATAAGGGTTTTAATATGAGAAAATCTAAAAATAAATTAGTAAAAATTTCTTTATGTCCGATAAACTACTTAACAAATGTATTAGGTGGCAGGTGGAAATTGCATGTACTCTGTATTTTAAATAATGGAGGAACGGTTAGATTTGGGCAAATAAAAAAGAAAATAGGCAAAGTTTCAAATGTTATGTTATCTCAAACCCTTAAAGAACTTGAAAGAGATGGAATCGTTATAAGACATCAATATAACGAAGTTCCTCCACATGTGGATTATACTTTAACTCAAAAAGGCAAAGACGTACTTTCTGCTTTATATCTGTTAGGTGATTGGGCAGAAAAATACATGCAAGAAGAAAATATCACCCCTAAATGTGAAGAGTGTTTATCGGATATGAATAAAAATTAAAATCACTTTTAAAAAACTTTGCGTAAAGTTTTTCAAAGTTAATATTAGAAAATTTTAAAATTTAAGCACACCACTTCTCTATGTCAGATATAACCTCTGTTTCGTGCAGGCACATTTGTGCAAATTCGGCATAATTGGGTTCGTGCCTTGTCCCACTACTCGCCCCATAATAAAAATAAGCACCCTTTATGGGTTCATTTTTTATGGCATTACTAAAAAACTAATTTAAAAGCCAATCAATAACATTTAGGATTTTTATACCATTATCATCTGTATTCACAAATATATTATCTTTTGTTAAAACTATTTTTTCATAATTATCTTTTATATTTTGCAGTGGTTTTAGTTCTCTTATTCTTGTTTCTTCTGAATACAATGTTTCACAAACTTGAATATAGATTTTTTCATTATATGTTGTTGCAATGAAATCAACTTCAGTATTACCGATTTTTCCTATTGATATATTATATCCTCTGCTCAATAGTTCCAAAAATACAATATTTTCTAATATATGCCCCCTGTCTATATCTTTAAAGCCAAGGAAGAAATTTCTTAGTCCTGTATCAACCATATAATATTTCCCTTGTGTTTTAAGATATTCTTTCCCTTTAATGTCATAACGGTTTATTCCGTAAAAAACAAAAGCATTTTCAAGCAAAGTAATGAAATTATCTATTATAGATTGATGCAAACCTTTTGATATAGATTGATTAGAAACTAAGGTATTTTTTATTTTACTTACAGAAATAGGATTACCTATGTTATCCGCTAAAAAACTTGTTATTTTATTTAATAAAGAGACATTTTTAATATCTGAATGCGTTGCAATATCCTTTACTAAAACAGTTGAAAAAATGCCGTCAAGTGTTTGTCTTATCGCTTTTTCATCAAAATTAAAATCTTTTAATCCCGGCATTCCACCATATTTTATATATAAGTCAAATTTTCTGTCAATATTTATATCCCCTAAATCATAAAATGTTAAAAACTCTTTGAATGTCAAAGGTTGCATTTTAATCTCAACATATCTTCCTGATAAGTATGTTGATAATTGTGATGAGAGTAAATAAGCATTTGAACCTGTTATATAAATATCTATATTTTTCTTTAATCTTAATGAATTAACAGTTAATTCCCATTTGTCAATTTTTTGAATTTCATCTAGAAAAAGATATAAATTTCCTTTAACTTTTTCTGACTGTTTTTCAACAAGTTCATTTAGTTCTAAATAAGTCATATTATTGTATTTCAAATCTTCAAAATTGACTTGTAAAATATTATCTTCACAAATTCCTTGTTCTTTTAAATATTCAGCAAATAACTCCAACAATGAAGATTTACCACAACGTCTTATACCTGTGATAACTTTGATTTGCTCTTTGTCCTTGAATTTTATAAGTTGATTTAAATAAACAGGTCTATTAAACATATTAACTCCTTTGTTAATATTATAGTAAAAAACTTGTAAAATTTCAATAGTTTTTTACAATATTTGTAAAAAACTTGTTATTTTATTTAATAAAGATGATGTTATTAATTAGTCACATGTAAAAATGTCTTTATTTGTTCAATTTTGCGCATACAATCTGAAACGCCTAAGTCATATATACTTTGTAGTTTAGTTTTATCTTTTTCTATTCGCTTTACTTTTATTAATTTAGATGGACGAAGAACAATAATTTTATTTTCTGATTCATATTTTTCTATCAAATCCATGGTTTCATTATATTTTTTGTAAGAATTCTTTGCTGTTTCAACTAATTTTGGAAACTTTCCATAAAAAAGTCTATAAGGTAGATATGACTTTTTCTTCCTGTATCCCAAAGGTCTTGTTAGTATAACAATAATTTTTTCATAATTTGTTTCAAGTGCTTTTTTAAAAGGAACAGCGTCGCTAATAGCACCATCTAAGTATAATTTATCGTTAATTTTTACAGGTTTTGATACAAAAGGCATTGATCCTGATGCTCTAAAATATTCCATATCTTTTTGAGCATCATCAATTTTTATATATTCCGGCTTTCCTGTTTGCAAATTTGTTACAACTGCATAGAAATCAACAGGATTGTTTTTGTATGTTTCAAAATCAAGCTTATCTAATTCATAGACAAGTTTCTTAAAACAGAATTCTTCATTCATTATGTTTCCGGTAGTAATAAGTGAATATAAACCCATATAATTTTTTTCGTTAGCATATTTTAAATTATATCTCAATGCTCGTCCTATTTGGTGTGATTTATAATTTAAACCAAATAACGCACCTGCTGATACTCCATATATAACATCAATATTTATATTATTTTCCATAAAAGCATCAAGAATACCTGCTGAATACAAGCCTCTCATTGCTCCACCTTCCAGTATTAATGCAGTTTTATGTTTCATTTTTATATATCCGAAATAAATGACTATATTTATAAAATGAACTACACATTAAAGTAATTCAGGATTATTTTCTTTGTAATATGCATGTACCATTTTTCTTAAGAAATCTAAATCTAATTTCCAATCTAAAACTTCTTTGCCTAATGCATTTATTACATTTGAATTGTCAAAAGTTATATTTGATTTAAAGTATGGTAACAAATCATCAAGCATTCGTTGAACCAATTTTTCTTCTTTTGACGGATTTTCGACAGTATCAACAATACCAAGTCCTGTAGTTTTAAGTGCTTCACAAACGGCAGTTGCAATCATTTGTGTTGAAACCGGTGACATGCCTGTCAAGTGATATGTTTTATTACAAACAGGTAGAACAAAAAGTTTTGCTATTGTTTGTTGAACATAATCTTGAGGTACAAAATATATCTTATCCGATGTTCCTGCAGCAAGTCTTAACTTAGTGCTGAACGGGCCATTTAGCGGTAAACCTGCTTTTTTACAACCGTTTATTTTTACACGAGCTAAAAATTCGAGAATACGATAAAATGCAAGAGGTTTTCTGATAACACCATCAGAAAGTTTTCCCACTATAATTGACGGACGGTATATTGTGTAGTCAAAACCTGATTCTCGAACAAGTTTTTCGCTATCAAATTTACTTTTTTCATAAGAATTGTTCCAATCTGTTGCAGGCATTGAATCTTCCATTACAACACCGTCAACTTTTCCTGCGACATAAGCAGTTCCTACATAGTGGAATGTTTTCAATCCCAGTTGTTTTGCAAGAGATAATGCTGATTTTGTACCATAGAAATTTGTATTATAAGTTTTTTTGTCAGGATCTTTTCCTAAATTTACGCTTGCTGCGCAATGAAAAAATGTATCATAAGGTCCTTTTGCTGCCATTTCTTCAGCAGGAAAATCTTCTAATGTTCCTTCGACTATTTCAATGCGTGAAAGAATATCATCAGCGTCTGTCTTATCATCCATTTCGCATTGTTCTTTTATTATTTCTTTTGTTCTGTCAAGACCAGATTTATTTCCAAAACCTCTACAGAGAGATACAATTGTATAATCCGGATTGTTTCTTAATAAATTAGTTGCGAACCCTGCACCCACCAGTCCGGTGATGCCTGTCATTAGTATCCTCATTTTTCTCCTAACCTTATTGCTTCAATCTTTTTTCATATATGTTTATATTATAATAAAATATTTATAAAGGCAAATCAAATATAATTTTACATAATAATTTCAATTTGTATTAAAATTATTATGTGGAGGAGGAGTAAATATGAATAACATAGCTATAATAACAGGTGCAACTGGCGGATTTGGCAGAGAATTTATAAAACTGCTTTTGAAAAAAGAAAATATAGATGAAATTTGGGCAATTGCAAGAAATAATGACAAATTATTAAATCTTATAGATGAATTTGGCAATAAAATTAAAATTTTTTCTTATGATTTATCAAATTTAGATTGCATAAAAAATTTTCAAACTAAGTTAAATAATGATATTAGAATAAAATATCTTATAAATAATGCAGGTTATGCAAAGTTCTGTTCTTATGATGATTTGGATATTGAAACATCTTTGAATATGATAAATTTGAATGTTTCTTCAGTTGTTGCAATGGGACTGGCATGTATTCCTTATATGGATAAAGGCAGTCGAATTATAAATATTTCATCGCAATCGTCATTTTTACCTTTGCCATATTTAAACATATACAGCGCAACAAAAGTGTTTGTAAGACATTATTCAAGAGCTTTAAATGTTGAGCTTAAAGATAAAAATATAACTGTAACTACTGTATGTCCGGGTTGGATGAAAACAAATTTGTATGATGCAGCAAAAGTAGAGAATGCTAAAAAGGTAATAAGCTGTTTTGATGGTATAACTACTCCTGATAAAGTTGCTAAAAAGGCGTTAGATGATGCAGATATGGGAAAAACTCTTTCAATATACGGATTTTTCTCTAATGCAACTCATATTGCAGGTAAAATATTGCCACAATCGTTGTTAATGAGATTATGGACGTTTTCGCAAAAACTGTAATAGATTTTATCAAATTATTTTATATAGATAAAAAAAATAATATATTTAAAGCATTAATATTTTTGTAATAAATATTATAATGCGAATATGGATACGCAAGTTCTTTCACAATATTTGGAATATCTTGAGCTTGAAAGAGGGTTGTCTAAAAACACAATTGATGCTTATAGACGTGATATTTTAATGTTTTTGGATTATTCAAAACATCCTGAGTTTGATAATGTGACAAGATTAAGTATAAATGCGTATATTCGTTTTTTAAGAGAAGAAAATTATTCTCCAACAAGCGTAATACGTAAAATTGCGTCGTTAAGAGGCTTTTTTAAATGGCTATGCGCAAATGAAATGTGCAAGTTTGATCCTACTTTGACAATTGAGCGCCCAAAAATTCCGCAAAGATTACCTAAAGTCGTAACTGTATCTGAAATAGAAGAAATTTTACGCGAGAATTTATCAAAAACTGAAAAAGTTATTGTAGAATTGCTTTATGGCTGTGGCTTGCGTGTATCTGAACTTATAAATTTAAAAATAAATAGTTTTGATATAAATGCAAAATATCTTACCGCATTCGGGAAAGGCTCAAAAGAAAGAATAATTCCTCTTGGTAAGATGGCAATTAAGGCTATAAGAGATTATTTACCGTTTCGTGAATTTTTAATAAAGAAATTCAGATTAGATACAAAATACTTGTTAATATCAGATAACGGAAGAAGCATGACTCGTCAAGATATATATGTTTTTATTCATGAGCAAGGGAAAAAAATTCATAAAAATATTTCACCACATACCCTAAGACACTCTTATGCAACTCATCTATTGGAAAATGGTGCAGATTTGCGTGTTGTTCAAGAACTTTTGGGGCATAGTGATGTTGCAACTACTCAATTATATACGCATATAAGTAAAAAACGTCTAAAAGATGTTTATTTTGCAATAAACGGGAATTAAAATGAATATAACGGCAGGAAAATATAAAGGTCAAAAAATAATAGCACCGGATGAAAATATTACACGTCCGACACTTTCAAAGGTTAGAATGGCTTTATTTAATACACTTCAATCATTAATTGATTTTAATGGTGCAAGTTTTTTAGATATGTTTGCAGGCTCAGGAATAATGGGACTCGAGGCTTTATCACGAGGATTTGAGCATGTTACGGCAATTGAAAAAAATACAAAAGTTTTTAAAATTTTAGAAGATAATTATACAAAAATAGGCGAAAAACAAAAACTTTTAAAGGGTGATAGCTTAAATGTTGTACCCAAAGAATATTTTGATGTTGTTTATATTGACCCGCCATATTATGCAGGAATATATGAACATGCACTTGCTGTGTTGCCTGATTGCAAAATCATTATTTTAGAACATACCTCAGAAGTTGATTTTTCAAATTATGAATTAATAAAACAAAAAAAATACGGCGGTAAATTCCTAACATTTCTTAAAAACAAATAGTTTTACTATTTGCAGGTGGTATTTGTAGTCCAATCTAAAACTGTTTTCCCGTCAGGACATGTGAAATTACTGTCAAGTTTGAGATAATCCATGTTACCATTTTGAATTACCCAACCGGTACAAAATGTTCCATTACGAAAACAGTTATATTTTAATTCGTTGTCAGTATATTTATCTCCACCAGGAATTATTCCAGTTTCACTACTAATATGAAATACAAATATATCTTTGCCATCAGTATATGCACCTTTATTAGGACCATCTATATCAAGTTCAATATTACCACAAGAATTATATAATCTTTCACAATTTTTATCGTAAATAAAAAATCCTACAGAAATACCATCTGCAGTTATTATTTTGTAAAAACGTGAATCTGAATCATAAGAATTGGAATTAATGCCTGACAATTGTTTTGCAGCACCAGAAGTAAAGCAACCTTGATTTGATACCGTACCACAGTTTTTAGATAACTTCATAAATTCGGTTATCCTTTCGGCAAACCGTTTTGTATAAGCAGTTGTTTTAGTGTCATTAACAAACCATTCTGAAACAGGTCCATATACAGCTTCTGCACGACCTAACGCATCATTTAAATTTTGGTATATTTTCTTAACCTTTACAACTTTTTCTTTGTCACCTGTTGATGAGTTTAAGTTTGGTAATGTCAATGCTGCAACAACACCGATTATACCCATGACAATCAGTGTTTCAGCAAGGGTGAATGCAAATGTGCGTTTAATGATTGAAAAGTTTAATAGCTGAATAGTGTCATTCCGAACTTGTTTCAGTATCTTTCCAATTGTTGATATTATCTTTTGTATAACCTCAGATCCTGAAATAAATTTAGAACGACAATATATAAAAGGTCTAAAACTCTTGCTACAAGCGAGTTTTACCCCCTCCGAAACTCTTAAAAACACTGTGTTCATAATTTTTACCTTCATTTTTTACTTTAGGCTTAATTACAAAAAATGCCGTATAAATACGGCATTTAAACTTTTTCTATGCTGCTTGTTCTTCTTTCACTTCTTGAGTTTGATGAGCTTCAGGAAATCTTACAACGTGATGATGTTTTTTACCAGATTTTCCTGATTTTTGAGTTTCAGGTAATCCGTGATAAGAACCTTGATATGCTCCTGCTGCATTCGCTTTTTCTTTTGCATCTGCAGTCGGCTTTGTCAAACCTCTTTCTTCACGAGCTTGTTCAATTTCTTCAGGATTTTTTACTGTTAATACAACTTTTCCTTGAGTTTCAGATGCAACCGCAGCTTTTAAATCAACAGGATAATCATCATAATTTCCTCCGATTTTACCTTTAATAATTTCTTCTGTTACTGCATCTGCGTGAACTTGAATATTATCAGGCATATTTGGATATTTTTTCATCCATTCGTCATAAGACATGTTGCCTCTTGAACCGTTACATTCTTGGCATTCACCCATATAATTATCTGTTGCGTTTGGACCGCCTTTTGATTTTGGATGAATGTGTTCTGCTGTTACAACAGCTTTTTGAATTAATCTGTGTGCAAATCTTTCATCACTGTTGCCATAGCCATAAGATGTAATCATTTTGCTAATGATTTTTTCAGATTCAGGTATTTGTACAGCTACATCTAAAATCTTGTGAATGTTTTCGTGTTTAATACCTTTCTTATGTTCTAAATCAACAATATTTGCTAAGAAATTTGTTCTGTTAAAATTACCTGTTGATTTAGCTTTTTTTCTGTCAGCAGCTAAACCAAATGTTGTTTTTAGTTCTCTTTCGCAAAGATTTTGAATTGGATTATTTTCTCCTAAAAGCTCTTTAGATTTTTCACTTGTTCTTTTTACAACATCAATTTGTTCATCTTTCAAAATTTGACCTGCGTCTGCGCCTTTTCTTGAAATTGCTGTTGTTAATGTTGCATCAGGCATGTCTTTTAATTGTTTTTGAATGTAATGAACTATGGCTTTTTCTTCAGCTCTGAAATAATCCATGTGGTCATCTAAAACTTGATTTAATTCTGCGCCTGAAGCTCTGCCAGCTTTTAATGTGAATTCATCAATTTGTTTGTTTGTCATCATTGGACGACCACAGCATGTGCAAGGCATATCTTCAAGTTCTTTTACTCTGAAATTTGAAGTTGAGCATGGAAAACCTGTGAATGCAGGATTTACCATTTGAGAACCTAAGAAATAATTTCTTGCTATTTGAGAAGCTCTTGATGAATTTGCTTCAATTGGATTTGTTACATTTTTAGTTATTTCTTGATTTTGTGAATTTAATTTTTGTGATTGTGACATCATAGCTACCGGTGTAGCTGCAAAAATTCTTTGTACGTGCATTGTTTGAGACCTTACCTTTTTTCCTACCTAAATTTTTCGTGTTTATCTTTTATAATAAGAGACCTTGTTTATATTTTTATTATATATCTAACTTTTTAATTTGCAATAAATATTAACTTTTATGTCGAAATGTTTTATGAATTATTACTTGGTTTTTGCGGTTGATATGGACCTTGAGGTGTTGGTTTTGGCAAACCTCTTTCTTCTCTGGCTTTATCAATTTCTTCCGGATTTTTTACTTCAAGTTTTATTATTCCGCCTGTTTCTCTGTTCATTGTTGCTTGAATATCCAAAGGATAATCGTCATATCTGCCGCCTAAGTTTCCATTAATGATTCTTTCGGTAACTTCGTCTATGTTTCTTTGAACACTTCTTGGCATGTTAGGGAAATTTTCCATCCATTCTTCTAATGGCATGTGACCGCGTTTGCTGTTGCAATCAGCACATTCTGCAACATAGTTTGATGTGTGGTCAGGACCGCCAAGAGTGTCAGGGTGAACATGTTCAGCTGTTGATATTGATGTTTGTGCTAGTCTGTGTGCAATATCTTTGTCTTCTTTTGTTCCGTGTCCATATTTTACGATAAATGCTTCTATCGAATTTTTAGACATAGGCAATTTTACAGCACTATCTAATATTTGTCCTGCAAGTTCTTTATCTTTCAGTGTATTTGTAACTGCAACCAAGTCTTTTAAGAAAGGTTTTCTTTCAAAGTGATGTGCATCTGTACTGTTTTTAATATCTTTTAGTGCTTTTTGAACGCATTTTTCAACAGGATTATCTTTACCTAAAACAGATGCTTTTTGTGAAACTTCGCTTAAAACTATTTTTTGCTCATCTTCCAATAAAACTTTTGCATTAGGCGAATACTGAGTCATTATGCCCTTCATTGTTAAATCAGGATTTGCCTTTGATGTTTTTAATAAAAAGTTTACAACAGCTTTTTCTGTACCTCTGAAATATTCCATATTAGCGGTTAAAAGATTTTGTAAATCTTCACCTTTTGCTCCAACTGCTTTATTTTCAAAGTTTTGTACACCCTTGTTTGTCATCATCATACGACCACAGCATGCGCAAGGAATACCTTCTTCTTTTTTTACTTTAAAGTCACCTTTTGAACACGGATGTCCTGCAAAGTGAACCATTTGACCGCCTCTAAAGTAACTTGAAAGTGCTTGAGAACCTTTCTTACTGTCTTCTGTTTTTACTTCAGGTTGTACTGTTGGGTTTACTGTTCCTTTTGCTGCAATTTGTTGCTTTGTTTGTTGTAATGCCACATTTTGAACATCAATGTTTCTTAAAATCATGTTAATTAAACTCTTTTTGTGAATTGTACTTATATAATATCCCTAAAAATTTTTTTTGTTATTTGAAAGTTTAAATGTTTACAATAGTTTATAATGTACTGATTACACTAATTTTTACAGTTCATATAAATATACGAAATTTTTGTTCAAATTTTACTTTATATGTTGCAAAAAAAAATATTTATGTAAAAATAGGGGTGGATATTAATAGTTTTTACTTTTTTAGTGAAGGAGAAAAAATGAAAAAAAGTACTGGAATGGCATTGTCGGCTATGTTGCTTACAATGTTGATGTCTGCTCCTGCATTTGCGAGTGAAGCAGATTTGGTAGTTCCTGAAATCGCAAAACATTATCCGTTAGGTCACACATTGTTATTGTGGGGACTTGGTGTTTCTGTTTTGGGCTTGATTTTTGGACTTATTGCATTTTTACAAGTTAAGAAAACAGAAGTTCATGATTGCATGGCTGCTGTTGGAAACACAATTTTTGAAACTTGTAAGACTTATCTTGTGCAACAAGGTAAATTCTTAATCGCATTAGAAATTCTAATCGGTTTATGTATAGCATTTTATTTTGGTGGATTAGCTAAAATGGGTTGGACAGGTGTTCTTATCATTTTAGCTTTTTCAGTTATTGGTATTTTAGGTTCTTATGCTGTAGCATGGTTCGGTATTAGAATGAACACATTGGCTAACTCAAGAACAGCATTTACTGCATTAAAAGGAAACCCATTGAACATTTTGAACTTGCCTTTAAAAGCAGGTATGTCAATTGGTGTTGTACTTGTTTCAATTGAATTGATTTTAATGTTGGTAATTTTATTATTTGTTCCAGGTAACATTGCAGGTGCATGCTTTATTGGTTTTGCAATCGGTGAATCTCTAGGTGCTTCTGCATTGCGTGTTGCAGGTGGTATATTTACAAAAATTGCTGACATTGGTTCTGACTTAATGAAAATACAATTTGGTATTAAAGAGGATGACCCAAGAAACCCTGGTGTTATAGCTGACTGTACAGGTGATAATGCCGGTGACTCTATCGGACCTACGGCTGATGGTTTTGAAACTTATGGTGTAACAGGTGTTGCTCTTGTTTCATTTATTCTTTTAGCTGTTCAAGGTGATGTTAACCAATGTCAATTATTGGCATGGATTTTCACAATGAGATTTTTAATGATTGTAACTTCAATTGTTGCTTATTGGGTTAACGGTTTATTCACAAATGTTTATGCTAAAAATGCTAAAAAATTCGATTTTGAACAACCTTTGACAAATTTAGTTTGGATTACATCAATCCTTTCTATTGTTATGACTTATGGCGTAAGCTATTGGTTATTAGCTCCTATGGGCGGTCATTTATGGTTGATTTTATCAACAATCATTTCTTGTGGTACTATCGGTGCTGCTTTAATACCAGAAGCTACAAAGAAATTTACTTCACCTCAAGCTGTTCATACAAAAGAAGTTGTAACTGCTTCTCGTGAAGGTGGTTCTTCATTAACAATTCTTTCAGGTATCGTTTCAGGTAACTTCTCTGGTTTCTGGATTGGTGCTGTTATTGTATTGTTAATGGGCTTAGCTTACGCAGCAAGCTTGTTTATTCCTGAAGGAACAATGGTTTATCCTTCAGTATTCGCTTTTGGTTTAGTAGCTTTTGGTTTCTTAGGTATGGGACCTGTTACTATTGCAGTTGACTCTTATGGTCCTGTAACTGATAATGCTCAATCAGTTTATGAATTATCATTAATTGAAGCTATTCCAAATGTTGGCGAACAAATTGAAAAAGATTATGGTTTTAAACCTGATTTTGAAAATGCTAAAAAATACTTAGAAGAAAATGATGGTGCAGGTAACACATTCAAAGCAACTTCTAAACCGGTATTAATCGGTACAGCTGTTGTTGGTGCTACAACTATGATTTTCTCTTTAATCTTAGTTATCCAAAATGTTTTGGGTATTGAACCTGAAATGATTTTGAATATGTTAAATCCATACACATTACTTGGATTTATTGCAGGTGGTGCTGTAATTTACTGGTTCTCAGGTGCATCTATGCAAGCTGTTACAACAGGTGCATATTCTGCAGTTGAATATATCAGAAAACACATTAAATTGGATTCAGAAGAGCAATCTGCTAATATTTCAAATTCAAAAGAAGTTGTTAAGATTTGTACTCAATATGCTCAAAAAGGTATGTGGAATATATTTATTGCATTATTCTCATTCGCTTTGGCATTTGCATTCTTATCAGCACCTTTAGCAGAAAACTTACATCCTGTATCATTCTTTGTAAGCTACTTAATTGCAATTGCAGTATTTGGTTTATTCCAAGCTGTATTTATGGCAAACGCTGGTGGATGTTGGGATAACGCTAAGAAAATTGTAGAAGTTGATTTGGCAGAAAAAGGAACACCTTTACATGACGCAACTGTTGTTGGTGATACAGTAGGTGACCCATTCAAAGATACTTCTTCAGTAGCTATGAACCCAATTATCAAATTCACAACATTGTTTGGTTTATTAGCAATGGAAATTGCAATTAACCCTTCATTCCAAAAATATGCACCGGTTGTAGGTGTTGTATTCTTGGTTGTCGCTTTGATATTTGTTTGGAGAACATTCTACGCAATGACTATTCCAACAAAAAAAGACTAATAATAAATAGTTAGTTTAATACAAAAAATCGCCTGTTGAATTTCAACAGGCGATTTTTTTTTAGCATGCCACTTATTAGCATGCTTTTTTTATTTTAAAAAGTTCAAACTAAAGTATGAGAAACTTCAAACTAAAGAAATATTAAGAAATCTCTTGAAATATACGATACTGTTTGTGTAAGGAAACACATAGTATATAAAAATATACACAGTACTAATTGAAAGGAGATCATTACTATGCCAATTACAGTTAACACAAACATCCCATCACTAACAGCTCAAAAATCATTGAACCAAGCTACTGACAGAATGAATACAGCTATGCAACGTATGTCAACAGGTTTAAGAATTAATTCATCAAAAGATGATGCTGCTGGTATGGCCGTTGCAACAAAATTAAACTATAAAATCAGTTCATTAAATGTGGCTCAAGATAACGGTCAAATGGGTGCATCAATGCTTGATACAGCTGAAGGTGTATTAAGTGTTATTTCAGATAACTTAACACGTATAAGAGATTTGACAGAACAAGCTGCAAACGGAACTTATGGTTCTGATGCAATGACTGCTATTAAAACAGAAGTTCAAGCTAGAATGGATGAAATTACTCGTTTAGCAAAATCTTCAGAATTTAATGGTAAAGTTTTATTTAACCCATCAAATCCAGAAGGTATTAGTGCTGATATTAAATTACAAGTTGGTATCACAAGTGATTCTACAAGTACAATTGATTTAAAGAGCTCTTTATTCGCTGATGCTGCTGCTTCTACACTATTGAATGTTCAAGGTGGTGATGTTTCTTCTCATTATGCAAGTGATTCTACTGCAAGAACATTTTTAACAAATATTGATAATGCGCTTGCAAATATTACAGGAAGAACAACATTACTTGGCGGTTATCAACAAAGAATTATTTCTGCAATTGATGCTGCAGGTGTTATGGAAACTAACTTAACAAGTGCAGCTTCATTAATCCAAGATGCGGATATTGCTGAAGAATCTTCTAACTACATCAAACAACAAATTCTTCAACAAACATCAGCAAGTTTGTTAGCAACAGCTAACCAATCTCCATCTATCGCATTGAACTTAATTTAATGAACAAGGGATAGATTATATAAAAAGGAGTTCTGTTTTAAGCAGAACTCCTTGATTAAAAAAAGAAAATGATAATTATCAGTATGTTAGTTTTTAAATTTCAGTTAGTACATACTATGGCATTATCACCCGTAAATTTATTTACGGGTTTTCTTTTTTATAAATTAAAAAAAAGCCCCAAATGGGGCTATAAATTGAATTACATTATTTTAAGGGAAATAAGAGAATTAATTAAAATTTAATATAAAATTAGCTTAATAGACTTAATGCTATTGATGGTGCTTGATTTGCAACAGTCAGCATTGATGTTGATAATTGTTGAAGAATTTGTTCTTTAACATAGTTTGTTGATTCTGTTGCAACATCGACATCTTGTATTGAAGAAGCGGCACTTGTTACTGATGTAGCCAATGTTTCTGTTGCTTCAAGAACAGTTACTAATCTTTGTTGTACACCGCCTATTTCTGTTACTCTGTTAGTTATATTTGCCAAAGCGCTGTCTATTTGTTCTAAAAATGCACGAGCTGTTGAATCAGTTTCGTAGTTTTTAGAAATGTCTGATGTGCCTAATAGTGCTGATGCGCTTGCATCTGCAAATAAGTCTTTTGATAATTTAATGATACTGTTTTCTTTGTTTTCAATACCAACTTGAAGATTAATATCTTCTTTAATTGAACCGTTTAAAAGATATTTTCCGTTAAATTCAACTGATTCGGAAATACGTGTTATTTCATTTACTCTTGATTGAACTTCTTTTACAATAGCTTGCATTGAATCTGAACCGTAAGTTCCGTTTGCAGCTTGTTCGGTTAAATCTCTGATACGTTGTAAGTTAGAACGAATTGTTCCCATAATGCTTTCAGCTGTATCAAGCATTGATGC
>DJYG01000061.1 GCA_002450015.1 Cyanobacteria bacterium UBA6984
TGCTGTTTTAAGGTACAGATTGCCTACTATGAGGCTATGGGCCTTGAAGGTATGAAGGTCTATGCAGAAACTCTGAAGTATGTTCGTTCAAGCGGACTCATTGCCATTTCGGACATTAAGCGTGGAGATATAGGAGCTACTTCGGATGCTTATGCTAAGGCTCATTTTACCGGCGATTTCGAAACAGACATCATTACAATTAATCCATATATGGGCTTTGATACCTTGAAGCCTTTTACAAAATACAGCACACCGGAACTTGGTGGTAAAGGTGCTTTTGTTCTGCTTTGTACAAGTAATCCTGGTATGGTTGATATTGAACATCAGGAACTTGCTGAAGGCGGCCTGCTGCTTGAGCGTGTTGGGGCAGAAATTGAGCGCATTGGCGAAGAATTCCGTTATTCTTGTGCAGATTATAACAATCAGACTTGCGGTATTTTTGGTGCTGTAGTTGGTGCTACACAGGAAGCTGATGCCCGCTGGCTGCGCGATAAATATAAGGATACCTTCTTTTTAATTCCAGGATATGGTGCACAGGGTGGCGCAGCACGAATTGCGGCTACTCTGCTTGATAAGGCAGGCGGTGCGGTAAATTCAAGTCGCGGCATTTTGTGTGCCTGGAAAAAAGACCAGGAGCTTGCTGGCGCACGCGACGCCGGAAGCCTTAAACTTGAAGACATCGCCGCGTCTGCAGCTCGTGCCAGCCTCTTCAGCAAAAACGATCTGCTTGGGGCTAAGGCTAGTTTGTAAGGTTTTTGGACTGCTCCGGTTCATAAATCAGTTCATAGCCGGAGTAAATAGTAAGAAAACCCGTACGGTCGCCAACTTCCAGAATTTTATAAATCTTACTAAGTTTATTGCGCATGGCACCTTCGCTTCCGTGAATGTTCTGCGCAATTTCTTTATATTTTTTGTTATCAAGAATCTGCTGTAAAAGATACATATCGCTGCGTTCAAGCCCTTTGAATGAGGCAATGTTCAGTATTTTCTCTTTGGTCGCCTGTCTGGAAGCTATTTGTTTTGCATATTCAATAAAAAAGAATATTGCAATGAAAATGACAAAAGAAATGGCAATTTTTATAATCAGATAATCTAAGAAATGTTCAACATAGAAAACGGGAACCACTAAGCAGATAATATAAGTGGCGGCGAAAATTGAAATCTTTATTTTTTTGTTTTTCAAAAAGAAACCGCGTATTGCAAAGGTTGCAATGGAGAGGGCGAACATTGGAATCCCCATATAAGGAAACTGGGTATTACTTAAAAGAATATCAACAGAATAGAAGAGGGCAATTAAGCCAATCAGAATGAATTTCTGGGGGTTAAAAATCAAAAAAATAAAAATGCCTATAAAAATAAAATTTTGTATAATTATGTTTATGTACCTGAAAAATTCTCTTTTTGTTAAAACTTCATATTCAGGATAATTAACAATTATATCAACAATACGCATTCCATTTCTGAACAACAAAAGAACTGTAGATAGAATTGCAATAATTGAAACGGTTTTCATGAATTTTTTTGTATAGATGATTGGCATTGATAGTACCTTACTTTTTAAGATTTCTTATATTATACATTGCAATATTGGAATTTTAAATCAAAAACGCACAAAAATATGTGAATTTATTCACAAAAATTGTTAAAAGTCTTCATATCTGTCATAAAAAGAGAAAAATCCTGTGACATCTGTCATAAATCGTATTTGAAGGATTGACTTCTGAAATAATAGAATGATAATTAAAATATCGAAATTTAATAAAGGGAGAATTCAGAAAAATGAAAAGAAAAACTTTAATATTTACAATTTTATTGTTATTAAGCGGATTCGTTTTTGCAGATGACTACACTCTTAACGGAGTTGAAGATAAGTTTGTTGGAACTTACATTCCGGTTGATGTAGATAATCAGCTGAAGAAAACCAAATTGTTTTATGATGCATTAGCTTTAGGCTATCCAATTCATCATGATGTTTTGTTTATGGGAAAAAACAAGTGTTATAGCGATGCTGGCTTTCATGATGGTTATGCTATAACAGTTGGTGAATTTAAAAATTTCAGATTTGTTGAAAATGCGGCCGGATATTTTTGTCTTGATGATAAAGGTAATTCTTATAAAAAAATATCAGATAAATTGAATGATCGCGGCTATGGATACGAAGAATATGAAAATTACATTTTGAATGTAATTTTTGATTTTGCAAAGGATATGAAAAATGTCCAGATTAAGAATGCCTGTGTAATAATTGATGGTGTTGAATATAATATAAATCTGGATGGAAACTTTTTTGACAGCAAAAACCTGGTCCTCATTCTCGTTTCAGAAAGACAATCTTATGCTCTTATAAAAAATGGAGTTAATGGAGAATTGCATGGTATCAAAAGGGCAGAAGATGAATTTTACTGGCTTGCTGATGAAAAAGTAATAAAAGAATTTCCGCTTATGTTTGTAAAAGCAGATGATGAATTTCCTGCTTACTGGAATTTACCAAAAAATCAAATAAGATATTTACGAAATTTAATTTATGCAAGACATGGTTATATGTTTAAAAGTCAGGAGTTAAAACAATTTTTTGAGAATTTCAACTGGTATAAAGCAAATCCAAAATTTACAGAAGATAATTTAAATGGAGAAGAAAAACATTATATTGAAAGCTTACAGAAGCGGGAGAAACAAATAAAGTAATTAAAAAAATGATGACTTTTGTCACAATTTAATAAAAATCCCTATGACATCCGTCACAAAACGGATTTTGCGGGGTTGCGATTTGTGAAATATGTTTTAGTATAACCTAAAGGAGTAAAAAACAAATGGTAAAAAATTATCTAAAAAAATCTATCTTATCACTAGTGGCTATTACGGCATTTTTTTTATCTTCCCTCGCAGCACAAACAGCCAATTCAGATTACACCGTTCAATTGACAGATAAAATTACAATTGGAACTCGAAAATCTTTTGAATGTGCGGCGACGATTGCGCATCTGGCGGGGTTTGATGAATACAATTATGAAGACTCAGACTATTCTGCGTATGATGAATATTTCAGTAAATACCTGAATGATAAAAGAGTAAAAAAAGCAATTTCGCATTATAAAAAACTTCGAACGTTTGGTTTTTCATACGATGCAGTTGCCAATATTGCTGTATATATTAATCCAGACTGCCATACTTTCAGAGTAAATGATAAAGAAATCTTAAAGAAAAATATTCAGGAGCGTTGTGGAGATCCAAAAAAAATTCTCAAGATTCTTGCAGATTTTTATGATGCCACGGATTTTGAAACTTTCTATCAGTCTCAGTTGCCGGTATATCAGAATGCGGTAGATTTGTTTTTACAAAACAAAGACAAATTAATTACAAGTGTAAGTGAATTTGAAAAATATTTTAAAACACAAGTAGAAGGGATTTATATTTCAGTATCTCCGATAATCGGTCAGAATAATTTTGGTACGAGCTTTAATGATGGAAAGCATTTCTATTATGAACCTCATTATATGGCAGGTTATTTTGATGTAGATTTATTTATCCACGAACTTTCACATCCGCAAAGCAAAATACTTGTTGATGAAGTTGTTAAGAATGATGAAATCATGAAGCTTGTAAGCAAATATTTTACAGGCGAAAAAAAAGAAATAATGATTAAGCAGGCTTATGGAACTCCGGAAGGTTATGTAAATGAAATTCTAAATATTGCCAATACAATGTCTATTCTTAGAAATTTTACAGATGAGTCTTACGTAGCAATGCATATTTTCAACTGTAAGGCACAAAGATTTGATGAACTTAAAGAACTAACAGATTTATTGGATAAATACAGACTTGGAGAATATAAAAATCAACTGGAATTTCTTCCTGAATTTGAAGAGGGTTATCTTGAAATTCTAGAGAATATGTCTGAGCTTATTAAGCCGTTTGAATTTTCAGCAGAAGATACAAAATCATTTTCGTTGTTAGGAAAAACTTACGAGGCAGAGTATTGTGGATATCAAAATTTAACAGGTTTTCAAAATTTTAAGATGCGCAAATACTGGCGAATCAAAAATGCCTATAATGATTTCTGTAACAATTCTACATATGGTTATCTGCCATATAACAACTATCCTTTTGAAGTGAAAGAAGGTGAAGTGTTCAGAATTGAATATCTTATGGACAATGGTTCAGGTTACGTAA
>DJYG01000048.1 GCA_002450015.1 Cyanobacteria bacterium UBA6984
AATTAAAATACAGACCAAAAATCCCTCACCAAAACAGGTGTTCAGTACCAATATGTTGAAGGATTTTTGAAAAAGCACTATGAGTGAACAGTAATGAGTAAATTGTGACCTGTAAATATTGACTTTAGCAAGTAGGTTGGGTGAAACCCAACAAAACTTTCAAAACAGTAACATAAACCAATCATTCTGAGGTACGAAGTACCGAAGAATATTCTACAAAAAACTGAATACTTCGCTAACGCTCAGTATGACAAAAATATAAATAAATGAAAGGAAGTATAACATGTTAAAAAAAATATTATTTACAGTTCACAGTTCACTGTCCTCTAAATTTGCTGTCTTGGATTATTCGGGTACGCACAGCCTTTTTGCTCGTATAAATTGCTATCGCAATTTAAGTAACTTCGCAGTCGGCTGTTTGCTCTCACGAGTTTCGCAACAAGTTGCTACACTCTACCGAAAATCCGCGTTCACCCTAGCTGAAACATTAATCGTCATGGGCATAATTGGTGTTGTTGCTGCATTGACACTTCCAAACTTAAATAGTTCAACAGGTGACAAAGAAACAGTTGCTAAAGTTAAAAAGATATATCAAAATCTTGAAGACGCTGTTGGACGTGCAGAAGCAGTATATGGACCTGTAAGTGAGTGGTATAAAAGTCCTAATGGACAATACCAAATTGGGCTTGCAGCAGGCCGATTGATAGAATTTATGAAAATTTCAAAGGATTGTGGTACAGATATAACAAGTTGTTTTCCTGATAAATTGCAAGGTCCTTCAGTTTATTGGTTTTATAACTCTCCAGACTTAACACGGACTATTGTTTTAGCTGATGGGACAGCAGTACTTATGACCTATGAAAGTCAACCTGGTTCTTATCTTCGATTTTATGTGGATATAAATGGCAAAAAAGGTGCAAATATTCCAGGGATAGATGCCTTTCAGTTTAATTTAACAAATTTTGGTGTTATTCCTTCTGGACATGACAATACAAAAAATCCAGTACCTCATAAAGTACCTTATTTTGACTGTACTGACTGGGTAATAAATATAGGTAATATGGATTATTTAAAAATGGATAGTAGTAAAAAATGTAACAACAATCCATCTATTATTCTTGACGGTGTTTCAAACACTTCTTGTAAATAATCCAAATTATTCATTATTTTACATGTAGCATGTTTTTGTTATAATCATATCAAAGTGAGGTTTTGCTATGAAAGATATGATGGATAAAATCCTGCAAATCGAGAAAAAGTATAATGAATTAGGTATTACTCTTTCCGATCCTGCGGTTATTCAAGATTATAACAGATTTAAAGAACTATCTAAGCAAAGAAAATCAATGGAAGAAACTGTTGAACTTTATTATGCTTGGAAAAAATCTGTTGATGCTATCGAAGATGCTAAAGAAATGCTAAAAGGTGAAACCGATGAAGAAATGAGAGCATTTTTAAAATCTGACATAGAAGAAAACGAAAACAAAATTGCAGAATATGAAGAACAAATGAAAATACTGCTCCTTCCACGTGACCCTATGGATGACAAGGATATTATGCTTGAAATCAGAGGCGGTGCAGGCGGAGATGAAGCAAACATCTTTGCAGGCGACTTAATGAGAATGTATATGCGCTTTGCAGACAAACAAGGCTGGAAAACTCAAGTGTTAAGCATGACAGAATGCGAAGCAGGAGGTGTTTCGGAAGTAATTATATCGGTAAAAGGTGATGCCGTATATTCAAAATTGAAATATGAATCAGGAGTTCACCGTGTTCAACGCGTTCCACAAACAGAATCTCAAGGACGTGTTCATACATCAACTGCAACTGTTGCTGTTATGCCAGAAGTTGATGATGTTGAAATTGAAATAAGACCTGAAGATATTGAAATGTCAACAGCTCGTTCAGGAGGTGCAGGAGGACAAAACGTAAACAAAGTAGAAACAGCAGCACGTTTGTTTCATAAACCAACAGGAATAATGATTTTCTGTACAGAAGAACGTTCCCAATTACAAAATAAAGAACGCGCAATGCAAATTTTGAAAGCTAAACTTTATGATTTAGAAGTTCAAAAACAAACAAAAGAAATTACCGACCTTCGCCGCTCTCAAGTTGGTTCAGGTGACAGAAGTGAACGTATAAGAACATATAACTTTCCACAAGGGCGCTTAACAGACCACAGAATAGGTCAAAATTTGAATGTTTGGACTGTTATCGACGGTGACCTTGATGAACTGTTAAAACTTTTGATTGAATATGACCAAAAATTAAAACTGGAAAAATTGGCAGAAGTAAATTAAAAATGGAACATTTAAGAAAATGTGTCGGATGCGGAGCTGTAAAAGACCGCAAAAACTTAATAAAAATAACCTTTAACAAACAAATAAATAAGGCTATTATTAACACAGATACTAAAATATTTGGCAGATCAGTATATCTTTGTTATAATAAATCGTGTATAATAAATGCAATGAAAAAAAATAAATTGGAAAAATTTCTGAAAGCTCCAATTTCAGAAGAATTGAAAGGAAAATTAGTTGAGTACCAATAATATGCGTGTAAGTGAATTAGCAAAAGAATTAGGATTAACAAGCAAAGAAGTAATTGAAAAATTAGCTCAAATTCAGATTATTGTGAAAACACATTCGAGCTCAGTTACTCCTGATCAAATAAAAAGACTGAAAGATTCGCTTAATGTCGGAGTTAAGTCTGAAACAAAAAAACCAAAAGCATTTATTGTAAAAAAAGCTAAACCTGAAGAAAAACCAGAAGTTAAAGTTGTTGTCGAAGAAACAAAAACTGAAGATAAAAAAGAAGAAACAAAAACAATAGAAACAACACCTAAAGAAGAAAAAAAAGTTCAAAGAATTGAAAAAGTAGAACGTCCAAAGGTAGAAGTTGTTAAAAAACAACCAGTAAACAGGTTAGAAATTGTAAGACACGCACCTAAAACTCCAGCCGGACAACAACGTCCTGCTCGTCAAGCGGATAGACCTGCAAAACCTGCAAATGGCGGAAGCAAACCATCAAGAACACCTGACAAACCAATTGAACGACATATTATTCCGCAAGATATTTATGAAAATAAAGGACAAGTTTCAAATTCCAAACACAAAGCTGCGGATAAAAGAAAAGATAAAATTTCTAAAGAAGAAGAACAAGAAAGAATTTCATTAGAAAAAGCAGCAGCACAAAAACATAAGAAACGTTCACACAAAGAAGAAGCAAAAGAAGAAGTTAAACAACTTGTTGTTAATACTGCAATGACAATCAGTGAGCTTGCAGATAAAATTCAAAAAACACCTGCAGAAATTGTTAAATTTTTAATGCTTAACGGTATTATGGCAACAGTAAATCAACTTATTGACGTTGATGTTATTAAAAAAGTTTGTGCAGAATATGGTTTAGAAGTTTTGGATGAAGACTTAGATGCATATATAGAACAAGAAATGGCAAAAGAAGAAAAGAAAGAAAAATTGAAAGCCGATGAAAAAAATATGGTTTCACGTGCACCTGTTATTAGTATTATGGGACACGTTGACCACGGTAAAACAACATTGTTAGACAGTATTCGTGCATCAAAACATAAAATTGTAAATACAGAAGTTGGCGGTATCACTCAGTCAATCGGTGCATATACAATTTATTTGAACGACAGAAAAGTAGTATTTTTAGATACTCCTGGTCACGAAGCATTTACTGAAATGCGTGCAAGAGGTGCAAAAGCCACAGATATTGCTATTTTAGTAGTTGCAGCAGACGACGGAATTATGCCTCAAACAATTGAAGCCATAAATCACGCCAAAGCAGCAGAAATACCTATTATTGTAGCTGTAAATAAAATTGATAAAGCAGGTGCAGATCCTGATAGAATTTTAACTCAATTAACAGAACATGGTCTTGTTCCTGAGGCTTGGGGCGGTGATACAATCACATGTAACGTTTCAGCATTACAAAGACAAGGTATAGATGAGTTATTAGAATATATTTTATTAGTCGCAGATATGCAAGACTTAAAAGCAAATCCTAATACAATGGCAACCGGTGTTGTAATTGAAGCAAATTTAGATAAAGGCAAAGGACCAGTTGCAACACTACTGGTACAAAACGGAACATTAAAAGTAGGTAATTGCGTGATTGTTGGTACAGCTTGCGGACGTGTAAGAGCTTTACTTTCAGATTCAGGAGAAAAAATTAAAGAAGCTGAACCATCAACTCCTGTGGAAATTTTAGGATTAACAGAAGTACCTCAAGCAGGTGATGCGTTTGAAGTAGTTGCAAATGAAAAAGAAATGAAAGCTATTATAGAAAAACGCAAAGAAACCGAACGAACAAGACGATTAGATGAAATGTTACCTGCTCATATCAGAAAAGAAGCTGTTTCAGGTGAAGATAATATTCCACAGTTGAATTTAATTATCAAAGCAAACACTCACGGTGCAGCAGAGGCTGTTTCTCAAGCTATTGCTCAAATGGAATCTGATGAAATTGCAACAAAAATTATTCACGTTGGTGTTGGCGATATTTCAGAAGCTGATGTTATGCTTGCATCTGCATCAAAAGCTTTAATTTTAGGATTCACCGTAAAAGAAGATTCAAATGCTCTCGCAGCAGCCGAAAGAGAACATGTAACTATAAAAAAATATGATATCATATACCAAATTCTTGAAGATATGGAAAAAACAATGCTATCATTGCTTGAACCGGAAATTAAAGAAGTTGCCCTTGGTAAAGCGGAAATCAGACAAGTATTTACTATCGGAAAAACGACAAAAATTGCAGGTTGTTATGTTACAGAAGGTAAAATATTACGTAACAAAACAGCTGTTCTTGTTCGTAACGGTCAAGAAATATTCAGAGGCGCAATTGATCAGTTAAAACGTTTCAAAGATGATGTTAAAGAAGTTGCTCAAGGTTTTGAATGCGGTATTTCATTCGCTAAATTTAATGACCTTCAAGAAGGTGATATTATTGAAGTTTCTACAACTGAAGAAGTTGAACGTAAAAGTTTATAATATAAGGTGAATATTTATGAGTAGTCATTTACGCAATGAAAGAGTAAGAAAAGAATTAATGCGTGAAATCTCTGAAATTCTTAGAAAAGAAATTCGAGGTCTGGCAGGTGTTGTTTCAATTACAGATGTAGAAGTAAGTCATGACAATTCTTTCGCAAAAGTATTTTATAGTGTATATGGCTCTGAAGAACAGAAAGAAAAATCTGTTAACATAATCAATCAAAATGTTTCAAAAATTAGATATGAAGTTGGTAAACGTATAAGATTAAGACTTACACCTGAATTGAGATTTATTCAAGATGATTCAATAGAGCGCGGTTCTAGAGTTAATGAAATTTTAGAAAAAATATCTCGCGGAGAAGTTTAATTGTTTGGATTTTTAAATGTATATAAACCCGTAGGCAAAACATCTCATGATGTAGTTGCATATTTTAGAAAACTATTAAAAATTAAACAAATTGGTCATACCGGAACATTAGATCCTTTTGCAGAAGGTGTTTTGCCTATTTGCATAGGTAAAGCAACCAGATTGATAGAATATTTACCTGATGATAAGGCTTATTTGGCATTTGTTCAGCTTGGAAAAAGTACAGAAACTTATGATACCGAAGGTAAAATTACTTTTGAAAGCGACAAAAAAGTAAATAAAGAGGATGTTCTTAAAAATTTGAAAAATTTTGAAGGTGAAATAAATCAATATCCACCAAAATATTCAGCTATAAAAGTTAACGGCAAAAAACTTTATGAATATGCAAGAGAAGGCAAAACTGTTGAAATAAAAGCAAGACAAGTTAAAATTTTTAAAATAGAATTACAAGATTTTGACTATACAAATCAAACTGCAAAAATATATATTGAATGTTCAAAAGGAACATATATTCGTTCAATTGCTAATGATTTAGGCGAAAATTTAGGCTGCGGAGGATATTTATACAAACTAATACGTACACATGTCGGTAAATTTAATATTGAAAATTCAATTAAAATGGAAGATTATAAAAACATAGAAATGGTTGAAAATAATATTATTCAACCGGTAGAAATGCTAAACCTTCCTATTTATGAACTAAATGACTATGAACTTGAAAAAGTTTCTCACGGTCAAAGTCTGCTTAACAAAAGTATTAAATATGTCGATTTTATTATTTTGGTTTATAATAAAAGAATAAAAGCTATTGCAAATATTGACAATGGATTAATAAAAGTGATTAAGGTATTTGAAAATGTTTAAAAAAATTTTAGGGATATTGATAACATCGGTAGTATTTTGCTCATCTGCAAATGCTCAAGACTTATCTGCAATGTGTGCAGCACCTTATGATATGTCTTGGAAAAGCACAAGATTTTTAACAACCGTAACAGGCATGACATTTTTATCTCAATCAATAGCAAATTCTATTATTAGAAATGAATTAAAAAAAGCTACCGGTTCAAAAGGCTTAAAAGCAAAAATGAAATCTTTTAGCGCTAATGATTTGGCAGCTGGAAGATTTAAGTCATTAAAAATATATGGCAAAAATTTAGATTTTAATGGAGTTTATGTTTCTAAATTTAATGCTGATACAATTTGTGATTTTAACTATGTAAAAGCTTCAAAGAAATCTGTTTTATTTAAAGAAAACTTTGCAATGAATTACTCTTTGAGTATTACAGATGACGATTTAAAGAAAACTGTTTTATCAAAAGATTATTTATCTTTCTTACACTCTTTAAACATTAAAATTGGCGGATTAAACCTATTAGAATTAAACAATGTTGATGTCAAATTTAAAGACGATAAATTTCATTTCATTCTTGAAATGAATAACAGCATGTTTAGTTATAAATTACCGTTAAATCTTCACGTTTCATCAAAGATGAAAGTTGTAAACGGTCAAATTAAGGTTACGGAAGTTGCATTAGAAGATAAAAATCAAAAAATAAATCTTTCGCAAATTACAAATATGCTTAACTTAATAAACCCTTTAAACTTTACGGTTGATATAATGGGAAACAAAAAAACAAAAATGGCTGTTAAAAATATTGATATAAAAGGTGATACTCTTATTGTTGACGGAACACTGTTTATACCGAAAAATACAATTGAATAAATGTTAGAGGTTTAATATGAATAATTTTTTAAAAATAGGTTTAGTTGTAATAGCAATATTATCTGCAATTTATATAAAAATGGCATTTTTTGGAAGTCCTGACGTTGTTGAGGACAACAATCAAATAACAAATAACGAAGTGCAAGAACCGGTAGAAGAAAAAACAAACAAAAAAGATGAAATAAAATATCAAATTGTTAATGTTTTTTTTATTGCTCATAATGAAAATGGAGAAGAAGTTTATAGAGCCGTAAAAAGAGAATATATTCCTGAATATGGTTCTCAACTAAAATATGCAGTAAAATCTTTAATAAACGGTCCAACGGAAAAAGAAAAAAAAGCAGGTGTATATACTGAAATACCTTCAGGCACAAGATTAATTTCTCTTACAGAATCACCGTCAAGAGTTGTTATAAACTTAACTTCCGATTTTGAAAACGGAGGGGGAACTGATGGTATATATAAACGTTTGTTTCAATTAATAAAAACAGTAAAAATTAATTCTAATTTACCATTATATTTACAGCTTGATGGCAAACAAATTGATGTTATCGGCGGTGAAGGAGTTATGATTAATCAACCTTTAAGTGAGGACTTCGCAAATGAATAAAGATTTAGATTATTATTTAAACCTTGATTGGACATTAATTGAAGGAACTGATTTGGATTTTAACGGTAATCCTTATCACTATATAGAAATTAAAGAAATTCCAAGTTTTGCATTTTGTGCAAAAACAATAGAAAAGGCAAGAGAAAATTATAAACATCAATTAAAACTGCAGTTAATGCTTATGCTTCAAGATGGTGATGATATTCCAGAACCTGGTGAAGAAGAAGATGACATTGATTGGGAAAGCATGTGTCCCGGTGGTTAAAACAGTTATATGAGAAGATTTTTTGAAAAATTTACATCTCATTTTATATTGATAGTAATCTCATTGCTATCAATATTTCCGTTTATTTGGCTAATTTCAACATCCTTAAAAGGGGCTGGAGAAAATATTTTTGCATATCCCCCAACCATTATACCTAATGATTTTACTTTTGATAATTATATTGGGGTATGGAAAAAAGTTAATTTTATGGCATATTTTTGGAATAGCATGATTGTTGCAGGAGCGACAGTTATTTTAAATCTTGTTTTATCATCATTAGCTGCATATCCTTTGGCAAGAATGAATTTTGCAGGGAAAAAAATAACATTTTTTGCAGTATTAGCAACCATAATGATACCTTTTCAAGCCATAATGCTTCCTGTTTATTTAATTACAATAAAACTGAATATGATGGACACTGTTAACAATTTTATGGGTTATCTTGGCTTAGTATTACCATTTGCAGTAAGCGCTTTTGGCATATTCCTAATGCGTCAAGCTTTTTTAGCCATACCAAAAGAAATGGAAGAAGCTGCAATTGTTGATGGATGCAATGTTTTTCAAATGTTCTGGAAAGTTATTATCCCAATGGTAAAACCTTCTCTTGCGGTTTTAGCAATTTTTACATTTATAGGTTCGTGGGGAGAATTTTTATGGCCAAGCATTGTTCTAACTAAAGAATCTATGTACACACTCCCTGTTGGAGTTAATAACCTTCAAGGAATGTTTAGCGCAAATTGGAGATTTATTGCCGCAGGTTCAATTTTGTCAACAATTCCAATTTTAATATTTTTCCTTGCAATGCAAAAATATTTTATTTCCGGTGAAAATGAAGGTGCTGTAAAAGGTTAAATTCCTTCTCTTACAGGAAATCATGTCATATCAATAATTTTCATGTTTTTAAATTTGTTACATTTCTTAATAAACAGCTAAAAACATGGCAATTATTGAAT
>DJYG01000046.1 GCA_002450015.1 Cyanobacteria bacterium UBA6984
GCGGACTAATCGTCACAGAACATAACAATTATGGTTCATTCCGCAGAGGGCGAATTTTTTATTATCCGACCATATTGGAATGAATAATTTTCACTTAATGAAACAACAGCAAAGCAAGCATTGTTTGAACGTAGTGAGTTTGCTTGCTTGAGTTGAATTTAGTGAAAATTAATGAATGGAAATCGGGTTGTAGTTTTGTGGAACTTTTGCTACCAAAAGTTTCCTCCGTCCGAGTAGGACAATAAATAAAGGTTTTAATAGTTAACAATAAACCAAAAGACTGGATTGCTACGCTTCGCTCGCAATGACAAGATACACGTCATTCTGAGGCTTTAGCCGAAGAATCCAGAAAAAAAACAACTGGATATTTCGCTAACGCTCAGTATGACAAAAATATAAATAAAGAAAGGATGTATAACATGTTAAAAAAAGTTTATTTACAGTTCACAATTCACCGTTCACGGTTCACTAAAGCAATTGCATTTACCCTAGCAGAAACACTTATTGTAATGGGTATAATCGGTGTTGTTGCAGCATTGACACTTCCGAACTTAAACTCATCAACAGGTGAAAAAGAGAAGATTGCTAAAGTAAAAAAAATATATTCGAATTTAAACGATGCCGTAGGTCGTGCACAATCAGTGTATGGACCAATAAATGAATGGTTTGCAAACGATAATACTAACGCAAAAAAATCAAAAAGGGCAGGTGAAAGAATAACCGAATTTATGAAAATTTCAAAAACTTGCGGTTCTGATACAACAGCAGGATGCGTAACAACCGGTTCAACAAAAAATATTAGTGGGCAAGTGCAAATGGGAGCTAAGGAATTAGCAAAAGATACAAATTATTCATATATAACTGCAGACGGTTCATCATTGGTATTTGTTTCAAACAGTGACGAAGGTACTGAGATTTATGTAGATATTGATGGACCAAATAAAGGAAAATTCACAAATGGAGTTGATGTTTTTAGCTTTAGTGTTTATCTTAGTACAGACAGTGAAGATGATGATGGAACTTTACGTCCAGGTAATACAGTTTACACTGAATCAGTTTTAAATTGCATTAATAACGGTTTATGTACTACATGGGTAATAAATCATGATAACATGGATTATCTAAAAGTTACATCTGCAGGAAAGTGTCCTGACAATCAAATGTTAAATGATTCACATCCAACTTGTAAATAAAATTTTATGGTAGAGGGTCATACCCTCCCGGGTGAAAAGGATGGCATTTACAAATACGTTTTATGCCGAGCCAAAGACCTTTTAAAACACCATATTTTATAATCGCTTGTTTCATATACTCGGAACAAGTCGGAGTGAACCTGCATACGGGTGGTGTTAATTTAGATATTGATTGATATATTTTTATTAAAAATAATAATATTTTCTTTATCATAATTCACTATTGAGGCATATAACTTTCGCCAATTGTATCAACTGCTTCAACCTTAATATCAGTAATCAATTCAGAATATGATATTACTACAATTGTTGGAATGTGACGTTCTAACAATTGGAATAGCGGTAATCTAATTCTTGGAGAACACAATATTACAGGTTGTTTTCCTATATTTTGGTGAGCATTCATCAATGTCGCAGCAGAAGTTTCAATAAGTTCTTGCACCTGCATTGGATTTAATAAGAACATTGTACCCAACTCTGTTCTTTGACAGCTATCATCAAGAGTCTTTTCCCATTCAGGAGAAAGTGTTAATGCATAAAGAACTTTATCTTCCTGTACATTTGTCAAACAAATCTGACGACCCAGAGCAGCTCTCAAACGTTCTGACAGAATATCAGGTTCTTTGGAAAATCTTGCATAATCACAAAGTCTTTCAAATATAAATATAATATCCTTAATTGAAACTTTTTCTCTAATCAAATTAACAAAGATTTTTCTTAAATCACTTGTAGAGATAATTGTCGGAACAAGGTCATTAACAAGCGTAGGGTCTTGAGAACGTACTAATTCCATAAGTTTTAATACGTCGGTCTTTGTCATAATATCATCAACGTGTTTTCTTGTAATTTCTTGCAAGTGAGTAATTATAACATCTGTTGCATCAACGGCAGTAACAGCCCTTGTAGATTTTGCATCTTCTTCTGAAACCCAATATGCTTGTGTTTGATAAGTCGGGTCAACACCTATAATTGCATCTTCAGGAACTTCTGTCTTTACAGAATCCCATTGATCGGCAATTACCATATATTTACCCGGATATACAAAACCTGTTGCAACCGTATTTCCACGAATAGCAATCAAATATTCATTTGCTTCCAAAGCTGATGAATCCATAATTCTTATGTTTGGCAAAATATAACCTAATTCATCTGTCACACGTTGTCTTAATGCAGCAATTTTTGCCAGTAATTGACCTTCCTGATCAGGGTCAGCAATACATAATAAACCTGCTCCAACTTGTAAACTTAAAACGTCAACACCGAGTCTTTCATACATTCTGTTAGGGTTAACAAGGTCTTGCATGTTTTGACGTACGCTTTCCAATTGTCCCAATTGAGATTGAACATCAGCATTAACCAATGTTGATAAACCTGAAACCGTTAATATAATTGCAAACAATATGAACGGGAACCAAGGTAAACCTGTAATAGGACTTGATAATGCAATCAAAACCAAGAACCCTGAAGCCAAGAACAATGAATTTGGCTTACTTGAAACCTGCCCAACCAAATCCATACCTAATGAATTTGCAGCAGAAGAACGAGTCATTACGATACCTGCAGCAACAGACATTAATAATGATGGAACTTGTGATGATAAACCATCACCAATAGTTAAAATAGTATATTTAGAAACAGCGTCTGCAATAGGCATTTGATTCATTAAACAACCTACGCATAAACCGCCTACAATATTAATAATAGTAATAATCAAGCCCGCAATAGTATCACCTTTTACGAACTTCATAGCACCATCCATAGAACCAAATAAACTTGATTCACGTTGCAAATCTTCACGTCTTTTTACCGCTTCATCAGGAGAAATTAACCCTGCATTAAAATCTGCGTCAATTGTCATTTGTTTACCAGGCATAGCATCTAAGGCAAATCTGGCAGCAACTTCGGCAATACGTTCAGCACCCTTTGTGATTACCATAAACTGTACTGTTGTAATAATTAAGAAAATTACAACACCTACAACCATGTTACCACCTGTTACGAAGTGTCCGAATGCAGCAACAACTTCTCCCGCATCACCTTTTGCCAAAATCAAACGTGTTGATGCAATTGACAATATCAAACGAAACATTGTTCCCAAAAGAATAATTGACGGAAAAGCCGCTAATTCTAATGGTTTTTGAATATACAGGGAAATCATCAATAAAACAATTCCAATAGTCATATTTAATGAAATTGAAAAATTAATAACCCAATTTGGCATTTCCATCAGCAAAATCAGGATAAGTACTAAAACAAATCCCGCTATAGCAAATTCACTTATTGGTTGTCCTCCGCCACCTTGTGCTGCTGCCATTACATGCCTTTCAATGCTTCTTTTATAATATCTATCTGGGTATCAATTGATGCATCAACAATACCGTTATTTGTATATAGAATACACCCGCCTTCATCTACCGAGTCATCACCGACAACATTAATTTTTGCCTCAACACCCAATGATGAAATATATTCAGGTAATTCTGTCCTGATTAGGTCAACTTGCAAAGAGTTAACTTTTACAGTAATTCTGGTTTCATCTTTTGATAATGATTTCATAACATCAATAATAGATTCCAAAATTATTTCAGGATTTTGAGTTACCTCTTTTTTAATGATTTTTTGAGCAATTTCAACACTAATTTCTAAAATATCAGGAGCTATGTATTCAAAAACTTCTTTTTTGGCACTCACAAAATCCGCAATTTTATTTCTTAACGCAATTATATCGCTTTCAGCCTGCTCAATACCTGCTCTATATCCTTCTTTCGCAGCAGTTTCTTTAATTAAATCAGCTTCTTCTTGAGCTCTTGATATTAAATTCCTGTCGTCAATACGTCTGTAACCACGTCTTCTATCTCCTCTACGTCTTTCCTGACGTTGAGAAAAATCTATATTATCCAAATCAAATATATCAATCTTTTCTTCAACAACAGGCTGCACTGATTGCACTGGCGATGTCTGCTGCTGAACTTGATTGATTTGCTGATGTTCAGCATTAATCTGCTCAGAAGACTTATTTTGCTTTTTTATAATCATGATTAATTATATTATACACTATTTTCGATGTGCTGGGCAATAACATTTGAAACTTTTGGCGGAAGTTCATACAGCTCATCTTGTAGAGCAGTTGTTACAAATTTTTTAACATTTATTCGTTCATGTTTTAACAATAAATCTAATTTTTCACGCGAAGTATCTTGTAAAGCATTTTTTATCCTGAAAATAAGCTGATTTTTAGTTGTTGCACGCCTGCTTGGCAAGTTTGTTTTAATTTCTTTTAAACACTGCATTGCGGTATTAGTGTCAACACGCTGATTTAAATCCGGCATATTCATATATTGAATAACCAGTTGAGCATCTTGCTGATTAAATTTGTTTAAAATTGTAGAAACTCTGTCTTGCGACATTGTTCTAAGCAGTAAGGCAAGAGATGCTAATTTGAATAATTTTTTATCAACCTCATTGTTTTGCACGACAGGCTGCTGAACTTCCGAAGGCACACCTTCTTGAGTCTGTTGTTGTTGCGCGGCCTCAGCCTCTCTTTGTGCAGCTTGTTCTGCTTCAACCTGCTCCATTAATTGATTTAAATTATTTTGTTTTTCTGCCTTTTCTTTTAATTCTTCATCTATAATACCCCTTTGTTGAAGTTCTTCTAAAGCTTCTTCATAGGCTTTAAGAACTTGATTTTCAACAAGTTCCAATATTTTATCTTGCGGTAAATTTTGTTTTATTGTATTTTTACCGATTTCAAAAATTGTAAACGCTATTTTTTGAAGAACAACATCCCAATATTCAGGCTGAATACCAGAGCGAATAACATCAACTGATTTATGAAAAGACCATTCTGCAATAATTTGAGTTAAAAATATAGCCTGTTCAGCATTAAATCCGGCTTCTGCATCGTTTGAAATAGCTTCACCAGCCATATTTGAAAAATTTGCAAGAGTATTAACAACATAGTCTTTTTGAAATTGTTCAAACTCCTGCGGTACAAGGTCTTTAGCTTGTGTAGCAAGGTCAGTTGCAAATTGTTTATAATCAAATCCTTCTATTGGCATTTCTTATCCCTTAAATATCATAAATATAATAACACGAAGTCCTGTTTTTTTACAGGACTTCATATTTTATTTTAACCTTGTTCAATCCAACTTTTAATTTTTTCTCCTGTTTCTTCTGGATCTAATTGTTCCATATCATTATGTATTGCAGCAATTGCGTCTTCTACCACGCTGGATGGAATTTGCGGAACAAGCATTTCTCTTTGTTGTTGAGCAATTGCAAGTTGTTCTTGTTGTAATTGCATTTGACGTTCTATCAATTCTGCTGTTTTCATATTGATATCATTTAATTGAGAATCTTGTTCTGATGTTTTACTGATTAAGGCTTGCATATCTTGTTGTTGTGCCATTTGAGTTGCTTTAACTTTGCTTGAAATTACAACATATCCTGAAGCTAAGCAAACACCAACCATTGCCAATATTAACCACCAAGGATTACCTGTTTCTTCTTTTTGCGGTAATGTTTCACCTTTATCAGTAGCAAGGTATGGTTCAATTGATTCAGAAAGTGCAATTGTAACATTTGCCGGATCAACCTTTGGACTTGCAGCTCTTGCTATTAATTCTTTTAATTCTTCTATTGTTGTTTCCGCAGGTACTGCATTTTTTTCTAATGTTACTGCAATAGATATTTCTTCTATAATACCTGCTTTTTGGTATTCATTTACTTGAGTTTTTGTAACGCCATATTGAGTTTCTCTTGCTCGTCTTGAATAATTTCTGTTTTGAGAAGATGCTGATGCTTGATTTGATGAACCAGGAACTGCAGCAAGACCGCTCGGAAGATATACACTGACAGCATTTGCTTTTCCGGAGCCCATACTGTTGTCAGTAGATTCATCACCCAAACCTTCAACAAAAGTTTGTTCTGATACAGATGCTTTTTGTTCAGGATCATAAATTATGCTTGATTTTTCAACAGGTGATTGTTTTAACGATGTACTAACAGTTACAACAAAGTTACCTTTTCCAATTAGTCTGTCTAATTGAGCATTAACTTTTTGCTGCATGTATTTATCATTTTCTTCAACTTTTTCAAGCATTTCATCTTCTGCTCCGATGATACTTGAATATACATTACCATTTGTATCTGTAATTGAAATATTATCAGCAGTCAAACCTGTAACACTGCCTAAAAGCAAGTTTGTTATAGCTTTAATTTTTAAAGGCGGTAATTTTTCGCTTATTTGAGTTGTTAATTGTACTGTTGCAGTAACCGGTTTTTGCATTGAAGAAAACATTGTTTGTTCCGGTATAGAAATAAATACGGAAGCATTATCAATACCGTCCATTTTTCTTATTAATCTTGCTAATTCACCGTTAATTGCTCTTGCCAAGCGAATTCGTTTATCGTCTTTTGTTGATGTGAAATCACCTTTATCAAAAATTTCCAAACCTACATTTTGATCCATAAGACCACTTTTAACAATTGTCAAAAGTGCAGTATCACGTTGGTTTTGGTTATAAGTTCCACTCTTTAACACAATTGAAGATTTTGTACCATCTAAAGCACGAGAAGCTTGAATACCTGATTTTGCAAGCAATGCTTGGATTTCAATAGCTTTACCTAAATTATCGGTAGTTAAAAGCACTAAGTCTTCTTTTATAGGTTTTTCATCAACCAATTTAGCTTTTTCTGCGTTTGATTTTCCGCCTGCAGTCATTACAACAGCCATTATCGCTATTGCCAAAACTAATACTACTGCGCCTATAATGCCGTACAATACCATCTTGTTTTGTAAAAGTTGCTTTAAATCCATATTTCCCCTGCTCAGTCTTAAAAATTTATATAATCTTATCCTAGCAATTCAATTCTATACTTGAATTTGTACAATTTTATCATACGCTTGGATGACTTTTGAAACAGCATTTGTGGCAACAGTCAAAGTAACTTCTGCTTGTGACATTGCAATCATAACGTCATGAACATCAACATCACCTGTTCCACTTGCTGCTTTTGCCAATAAATCATCAGGTTTGCTTATTTGGTCATTAATATTTGAAACCATATTTGACATAACATCTTTAAAACTTGCTTTGTCAGGTGCATCTATATTTGAAACATGTCCATATCTCATTCCATATTGTGACATTGATGGAATTTGGGAATTAAAATTTACTGAATTAAATCCGTTTATCATAATACACCTCGCTTTATTCTCATTTATTTTTTCGACATTTTTTTTTCTTGATTTAATAAATTGTTAAAATCTCATCTTTTTGTTTTATTTGTAAATTCAAAATACATCATTCGGTGTAGTTTTTTCTTAATGATTTGTCATAAAATATCAAGTTATCAATTTACAAAACTTAATATCTTGCATAAAATACTAATATGGACAAAAATCCTAAAAAAATAAAAGAAATGTTTAATCAAATTGCACAGAATTATGATGTTAACAACAATTTGATTTCTTTTGGATTGCATAAAATTATAAAAAAAAATGTTATAAACAGTTTTAAATTTTCCGGTGATTGCCTTGATTTATGTACCGGAACAGGAGATATTGCTGAGTTATTAAAGAAACAAAATTGTAATGTTGTAGGACTTGATTTTTCAAAAAATATGCTTGAAATTGCAAGAAAAAAACATTCTGATATTAAATTTATAGAAGGAGATTGTACCTCATTACCTTTTGACAATAACACCTTTGACAATGTAACAATAAGTTTTGGTCTGCGAAATATAGAAAATTATGACAAAGCTCTTGATGAAATTTATAGAGTTCTAAAGCCTGACGGATATTTTTTACATCTTGATTTTTGTAAAAAAAATTGGTTTGCAAATATTATTTATAATTTTGTTGTACCAAAACTTATAAAAATATTTTATGGAAACAATCAACCTTATGTATATCTTGTACAGTCGAAAAAAGATTTTTTTGATGATGATAAACTAACTGAAATATTCTATAAACACAGCTTTGAAGTTAACATACAAAAAACATTTTTGTTAGGTACAATATCGTGTAAATATTGCCATAAATCTCAAATTATATAAATATACAAAATTATTATAAATTAATAAATCAATAAATTATCTTGTAGCAAGCACAATACAAGACACCAATTTCTAAAACATGTAAATTTATATTACAGACATGAACACAAAAGACCTGTTTTGGTGAGGGATTTTATGCCTGTATTTTAATTATAACGCACTTTTTGAATTTTGCAACTTTCACGAGATTTCACGTTTTTTTAATTTTTTTTCGCCTAAAACTCAATAATATTAAGAAATAATCCTTCACCAAAACAGGTCTTCAGTACCA
>DJYG01000011.1 GCA_002450015.1 Cyanobacteria bacterium UBA6984
GATGTATTCTATTTGCATTCAAGATTACTTGAACGTGCTGTAAAATTAAACGATTCACTGGGTGCTGGTTCAATTACTGCATTACCGATTATTGAAACTCAAGCAGGTGACGTTTCTGCATACATTCCAACAAACGTAATTTCAATTACAGACGGACAAATATTCCTTGAATCAGGTCTGTTTAATTCTGGTATAAGACCTGCAATTAATGCCGGCATTTCAGTATCCCGTGTTGGTGGTGCTGCTCAAACAAAAGCTATTAAGCAAGTTGCCGGTAAATTAAGACTTGATTTGGCTCAATTTAGAGAATTGGAAGCATTCGCACAATTTGCTTCTGACCTTGATGCGGCAACTAAAAAGCAATTATTAAGAGGTCAAAAACTTACAGAAGTTCTAAAACAACCTCAATATATGCCATTAAGTGTTGCGAAACAAGTATCTATTTTATTCGCAGCTAATGAAGGCTATTTAGATGAAATTGAGAATAAGTCAATTAATAAATTTAAAAAAGAATGGTTCAATCATTTTGAGGCTAATTTAGCAGAGTTAAACGACAGATTAAATTCTGGTGCTAAACTTGAAGATGATGATAGAGAAGCTTTAAAACAGCATCTTGAATTATTCTTAAAAACATTCACCGACAAGTAGGTAGATTTATGACTAATTTAAAAGATATTAAAACCAGAATACAAAGTGTACAAAATACCAGAAAAATTACGCGTGCAATGAAAATGGTTGCAGCAGCAAAAGTAAAACGAGCTGAATCCACAGTAAAAGCAGCACGTCCTTTTGCTACCGAGCTAACAACAGTATTCAAAAGAATGCTTAAGACCGTAAACGGTAACTTTTCTTTGGAAAATTTAAATGTAAAAACAGCCATTGATAATTATCCTGCACTACTTGCTGCAAGAGAAATTAAATCTGTTGGCTTACTTGTTATGACCTCTAATAAAGGACTTGCAGGAGCATACAATGCAAACATTATTAGAAAAACCGTATCAAGAGTGAGTGAATACAACAAGGAAGGTAAAAAAGTTGTATTATTTGTTGTTGGACAAAAAGGTATTTCCGGTTTAAAAAATAAACTTGCAAATATGAATTGCGAAATTGGAAACACATATATATCAGTAGCAAATGACGTTACTGCAATGGGTGCAAGAATTATAGCAGAGGATATGGCAGAATTTTTTGTTGAAGGAAAAATAGACAAAATAGAAATTCTTACAACTCGTTTTAAAAATATGATGTCATATTCGGTTCAAGATTGGGAAATTTTACCATTAGCTGATGAGTTACAAAATGATGAGGAAACTCACGCTATAGATGCTCTAATGCTATTTGAACCAAACGTTCACGGAATATTACAGTCAATAGTTCCTATGTACATATCAAATATCATTTACCAAGCTTTGCTTGAAGCTCAAGCAAGTGAACTTGCTTCACGTATGACAGCAATGTCTGCAGCTTCAAATAATGCTGATGAAATGATTAGATTACTATCAATTGATTACAACAAAGCACGTCAATGGGCAATCACTCAAGAACTTGTAGAAATTGTTTCAGGAGCAAATGCTTTAAAATAACCTGCAAAAGACATATTATTTACAAGTAGTATTTGTCCAACTTAAAACTGTTCCACTAGGACAAGTTCTGTTTGTTGCTTTTAAATTTACATTTTAAATTTAAATTTAAATTTAAATTTAAATTTAAATTTTATTAATTATACCTTTTTATGGAAGTTTATTTTTATTTATGTAATACTTATAGTATGAGGGATAAGATTGTTGTAAAGGGTGCAAAAGAAAATAATTTAAAAGATATTTCATTAGAAATACCTAAAGATGAGTTGATTGTTTTTACAGGTGTTTCTGGTTCAGGTAAGAGTTCTTTAGCTTTTGATACAATTTTTGCTGAAGGGCAAAGACGTTATGTTGAGAGTCTTTCTGTTTATGCAAGACAATTTTTAGGACAGATGGATAAGCCTGATGTTGAAAGTATTGATGGGCTTTCTCCTGCAATTTCTATTGATCAAAAATCTACAAGCAATAATCCTCGTTCTACTGTTGGTACTGTTACGGAAATATATGACTTTTTAAGACTTTTATATGCAAGAATTGGTACTCCGCATTGTCCAAAATGTGGAGAAGAGATTAAACCTCAGACTATTGATGAAATTGTTAATTCCGTTATGAGGTTAAAAGCAGGTTCAAAAATTCAGCTTCTTGCTCCAATTATTTCCGGTAAAAAAGGTGAATATCAAAATTTGTTTAAAGAGCTTCAGCAAGAAGGTTTTGTTAGAGTTAAAGTTGATGGCGAATTATACAGTCTAGATGAAGATGAAATTGAACTTGCTAAAACAAAAAAACATAATATTTCTGTTGTAGTTGATAGGCTTGTTATAAAAGAAAATATTCAATCGAGATTGACTGATAGTATTTCTACCGCATTAAAAAAAGCAAATGGAACAGTTATCGTTGATGTTATTGAAGAAAACAGGGAAGTTTTATATTCCGAAAAATTCTCATGTGAAAAATGCGGATTAAGTTTTGATGAGTTATCTCCTAGAAATTTCAGTTTTAACAGTCCTTATGGTGCTTGTGAGAGATGTTCCGGATTAGGTGCTGATTTTATTGTTGATGAAGATTTGGTTGTTCCTGATAGAAATTTATCAATAGCAGATGGGGCAATATATCCTTGGGCAAAATCTTCTACCGATTACTATGAAGATTTACTTAAATCCGTATGTAACAATTTTGCTATTGATAGAACAAAACCTTTCAAAGACTTGACTAAAGATGAGCAAAATATTATTTTGTATGGTTCAAATGACATAATAAAGGTTACTGTAAAACAATTTGGAACACAACGATATAAAACTCAATATACCCATTATATTGGAGTTATTCCTTATTTAGAAAAAAAATATCATGATGCAAATGGTGATTATTGGCAAGAAGAAATTGAAAAATATATGGTTACAAAGCCTTGTACTGCTTGTAATGGGGCAAGATTAAAACCGTTTCCGCTTGCTGTGACAATTGGTGGAAAAAATATTTATGAATTTACTCAATTATCTGTTGATGATGCGATTTCTTTTATTGATATATTATATTTGGAACTTACAGATTATAAGTTGCAAATTGCAAAACAAATTTTAGATGAAATAAGAGGCCGTTTAAGATTTTTACAAGATGTTGGATTGGGGTATCTTAATCTCGCAAGAATGGCCGGAACTTTGTCTGGTGGTGAAGCTCAAAGAATTAGGTTAGCAACTCAAATAGGCAGTGGTCTTTCTGGTGTTTTATATGTTTTAGACGAACCTTCAATTGGTTTACATCAAAGGGATAATGACCGTTTAATAAAAACTTTAATTAAATTAAGAAATCTTGGAAATACTCTTATTGTTGTCGAACACGATGAAGAAACAATTAGAAATGCTGATTATATTGTCGATATTGGTCCAAAAGCGGGTTTAAACGGCGGAAATATCGTGGCTCAAGGTTCAGTTGAAGATGTTATTAATTCAGCAGAGTCAATTACAGGTAAATATCTTAGCGGAGAAAGGTTTATTCCTATTCCTTCAAAATTAAGAAAAGGAAATGGAAATTATCTGTCTGTAAAAAATGCTTATTTAAATAATTTGAAAAATATAAATGTTAATATTCCACTTGGTAAAATAGTAGTATTAACTGGTGTTTCCGGTTCAGGTAAATCAACACTAATGCAAGATTTAATAAATCAATATGCAGTTCATAAGCTATTAAAAAATAAGCCAAAGCCTCAAGGTGTTGACGAAATTACAGGTTTTGAAAATATTGATAAAGTTATAAATATTGATCAATCACCAATAGGTAGAACACCTCGTTCAAATCCTGCAACTTATACAGATGTATTTACTCAAATAAGAGCTTTATTTGCAAAAACAAATGAAGCAAAAGTAAGAGGTTATACTCAAGGTCAATTTAGTTTTAATGTAAAGGGTGGAAGATGCGAGGCTTGTAAAGGTGACGGAGTTAAGAAAATTGAAATGAATTTTCTTTCAGATGTTTATGTTAAATGTGATGTCTGCAAAGGAAAAAGATATAATCATGAAACTTTAGAAGTTAAGTACAAAGGTAAAACTATTTCTGATGTTTTAGACATGAGTGTCGGAGAAGCATTAGCATTTTTCGAAAATATAGAGCCTATAAAGAGAAAACTTCAAACTTTATATGATGTTGGTTTAGATTATATAAAACTTGGGCAAAGTTCTACAACACTTTCAGGTGGAGAAGCTCAGAGAATCAAACTTGCATCTGAATTGAATAAAAAGGCTACCGGAAAAACTTTATATTTGATGGATGAACCTTCTGTCGGTTTGCATTGGGCAGATTTGGATAAATTAATAAAAATTATACATAAACTTGCTGATAATGGAAACACTATTTTAATAATTGAGCATAATCTTGATTTAATTAAAGTTGCAGACTATATAATAGATTTAGGTCCTGAAGGCGGAAATGGCGGAGGTCAGGTAGTAGCTTGCGGTACTCCTAAAGAAGTTGCAAAATGCAAAAAATCTTATACCGGACAATATCTAAAAGAAATTTTCAAGTAAATTTTAGTAAAAGTAAAAAAAGAGAATTCAAGCGCTAATTTTAAGCTTTTTGAATTCTCCTTTTCTTTAATTTAATTTATTTTATTTTATTTTATTTTATTACCTATTTTTTATCAGATTTATTTGCTGCTGATTCTTTAGGTTCATTAACTTGGTCTGCAAATGCTGAATTTTCTGACATTTGTTGTTGTAACATTTTTTTCATGTCTGTTGGATTATATTCAGAATTTACATATTCAATTTTTGCAGTTTTCTTTAATGATTCTACAAAGTTTTCAAGAATTTTAACTTTCTTTTCATTTTCAAGGTAAAGCATAATTTCAGGTTTAACTTTTTCAAATGAATCTTGACCTGCTTCTTTTCTGTCTGTAACCATAATAATATGGTATCCGTAAGGAGTTTTTACAATGTTGCTTATAGAATCAGGTTTCATTGCAAATGCGGCATTTGCGAACGCATCCACCATTTCTTGTTTTGCAAAGAATCCTAAATCACCGCCTTGTTTTGCAGATTCAACATCATCAGAATTCTCTTTTGCAACTTTAGCAAATAATGATGGATCTTTTTTTACTTCAGCAAGCAAACTTTCTGCTTTTTTTAGTCTTTCTTGCATTTGAGTTTCAACGTATGCATTTAGCTCTTGTTCCGTCATAGTTTTATTTTTATTATCAGCTTTAGCTATTTCTTTTATTTCTTCTGGATTAGCTGAAATTAAAATGTGAGATGCTCTAACTTTATCAGGATATTTAAATTTGTTAATGTTTTGGTTGTAATATTTTTTAGCATCAGCTTCTGTGATATTTACTTTTTCAAGCATATCAACAAGTTTTTTCATTTTAACTTCTTCAACTAAATCTTTTTTAAAGTCTGATAAAGATATTCCATATTCTTTTAATACAGAGTTAAATTTTGCTTTTGAACCAACTTGTTCAATTGCTTTATTTAAAGCATCTTCGGTATCTTGTTTTGTTACAACAATGTGACGTTTTTGTATTTCGTCTTCCAATAATGTTCTTATAATTAATTCATTCACAACTTTATCTTTTATCATTGTGTACATAAAGCTGTTTTTGTCAACTTTCTTACCATTAAGACCAAACATTTGCAGTGCAGGATTGTTTGCTGTTTGGTTAAATAATTTGTCGTAATCATCTTGAGTAATAACTTTATCGTTAACTTTAACGATAGCCTCATTATTCTTTAATCCGCAACCTGTAAATATAAATGCTGCAAACAGAATAACTACAAGTAATTTAATTTGTTTCATTAATTTTCTCCTTATTCGTGTGAATACTCATAGCGTACCTTATTAATATAATAGAACAAATCTGTTAACATGTTAAATATTTCATCAAAATTTATATATTTATTGTTAAGCAAAATTATAGAATTGCCCTCTTTACAACTTTTTGGCGCAATTGTAAACTTAACATTTTTGCGTATAGTTGCAGGCAGTTTTGGATATATAATTTTCCATTCCGGTTGAGTGTATGGTGTGTATATTCTAATATCATTTGAGGTTTCTCTAATTATAGTAATTTGGGCTTCGGTTGCTGAAAGTCTTATTTTTATTAATTTTATAAGATTTTCTACTGGTTGAGGCGCTTTTGCAAATCGGTCATTCCATTCTTCGATGATATAATCAAGCTCTTGATTATTGGTTACATCTGCCAGACGTTTATATTCAATCATTTTTTGTTCTGAAGAACCAACCCATTCGTCAGGAATATATGCAGTTACGTTAATATCTACAATTGCAGGAATAGTATTTTCAACGGTTTCACCCTGAAGTTCTTTTATTGTTTCATCAAGAAGTTGGCAATATGTATCAAAACCTACATTTATCATGTGTCCGTGTTGTTTTGTTCCAAGTAGATTACCTACACCTCTAATTTCTACATCACGCATTGCAATCTGATAACCGCTGCCAAGGGTTGTAAATTCTTTTATTGCTTTTAGTCGTTTTAGCGCTTCTTCCGTTATTGATTTATTTTTTTTATAAAAACAGTAGCAATAAGCTTGTTTTTCACATCTTCCAACCCGACCTCTTAATTGGTAAAGTTGAGCCAATCCAAATTTGTCTGCATCATGAATTATTATTGTGTTTGCGTTTGGTATATCTAATCCTGATTCTATGATTGTTGTTGATAGTAAAATATCGTACTCATAATTTGCGAAATCTAGCATTACTTGTTCGAGTTCGTGTTCGTTCATTTTTCCGTGTCCAATGCCTATTCTTGCATTTGGAACTATTTTTTGTAATTGATGTTTAAATTCTTCTATCGTTTCAACACGGTTATATAAATAGTAAATTTGTCCTTCTCTGTCCATTTCGTGTATAATTGCATTTTTCACTGCGATGTCATTAAATTCTCCAACAAAAGTTTTAACAGGTAATCTGTTTTTAGGCGGTGTATTTATTAATGACATATCTTTTATACCTGAAAGTGACATATATAGGGTTCTTGGAATTGGAGTTGCAGACATTGAAATTATATCAATATTTTCTTTAAGTTGTTTTAATTTTTCTTTGTGTCTTACTCCAAATCGGTGTTCTTCGTCTATAACCAGTAATCCTAAATCTTTAAATTTTACACCGTCTTGGAGTAATCTGTGTGTACCAATTACAACATCACATTCTCCCAAAGCCATTTGCTTCAGTGTTTCTTTTTGTTCTTTTGGGCTTCTGAAACGGCATAATAATCCTACGTTCATTGCAAATGGCTTAAATCGTTCAGAAATTGTTTGATAGTGCTGTAAAGCCAGTATAGTTGTAGGTACTATTAATGCAACTTGTTTGCCGGATGTAACTGCTTTAAAAATAGCCCTCATTGCGACTTCTGTTTTCCCAAACCCTACATCACCGCATATAAGCCTATCCATAGGACTATCGGATTCCATATCCTGTTTAACTTCTTCTATCGCACGCATTTGGTCAGGAGTTTCTACATATTCAAAAGCTTCTTCCATTTCTATTTGCCAGTTTGAATCTTTATCAAATCTTATACCAGTTTTCATTTTTCGTTTTGCGTACAATCTTAGTAAATCATAAGCAATTGATTCAACAGCCTTTTTAACTTTATTTTTGGTGCTTTCCCAATCATTGCCACCCATTCTTGATAATTTTGGTTTTATCGAACCTGAGCCTCTATATCTGCACAAAAGATTTATTTGTTCTGCAGGAATATGTAATTTATCTTTATTTGCATATTCAATGGTAAGATAATCTTTTAATTGGCCGTCTATTTCTTGCTGTGTAAGTCCTTTATATATTCCTACACCATGAATTGAATGAACAACATATTCTCCAACTTGAATATCATTTATGCTTTCAATATATTCTTGTTGTTCTTTATAATATTTTTTCTTTTCGGATGTAACTTCTTTTGAACGTTTATTGAATAATTCACGGTCTGTAAGTACCATAAATTTACATTCATCAGATATTGTGCCAAATGATGTAATTCCGGTCATATATTTGCAATGAAAAATTTCTTTTTCTGCTAATATTTCTTTTACTCTTTCCTGATAATCCGTTGCTATAAGAGTTTCGTAATTTCTGTTTTCTTTGATGTATTCTGCAATTTGCTGAAGATTTGCATTGAAATTTTTGACCGGCTGTGCATCAAATTCTATAATATCAGTCATTTCGGAATCTATAAAATTATTCATACCAATTTTTTGAAAACTTGCAACTTGTTTTATAAATTCTTCAAATGTAATATGATTTTTTTCTTTTATTTCATAGTTAAGAGCCAGTTTTAAATTTTCGGCATATTGATTTTCAAAATTATTGTCTAAAAACTGGTATTTTGAATATATTTCACTCGTTTCGTCAAAAATTATTATATAGTCTGTAAAATATTCAAATATGCTTACAAGATGGTCATTAAAATAGGATTGATAAACTTCAATTCCCTCGAAGTAATTGTCTTCTTGAAGCTGATTTAGAAGTTCTTTAGGAATTTTATTTTTCTCGTTTGATATGAATTTATATATTGGTAATATGTTTATTTCTTTAATTTTTGAAATTGATTTTTGTGTTTCGTTGTTGAAAAATCTTATATCAACAACTTCATCTCCCCAAAGTTCTATTCTGACAGGATTTGCATTCAAAGAAAAAATATCAATGATATCGCCCCTGATAGAAAATTCTCCAATATCAGAAACCATTACCGAACGTTTATATCCAAATTCAACAAGTTTTTCCGCAAGTCCTTTTGTATCAATGGTGTTGCCTATTTTTATTGAAAAACTATTTATTTTGAAAAATGTTTCATCAGGAAATTTTTCCAATAAAGTTTTAATTGGTGTAAAAACAATATCCGGCTTTGAGCTTAATATATTAATTTGTTTTGCATATTCATATTTATTGGAATTAACCGTTTCATACATTGAAAGTGTCTGAAATGGCATAAATTCAGTTTGTTTCCCAAATATTTTCTTATAATCAGACTGTAATTTTAATGAAGATTGTTCATTAGAAGTTATAAAAAGAATTTTTTTGCCTGAATATTCTGAAATTTTATTAAGTAAAATTAATCTAAAAAAAGAAGTAATACCGCTTATTGCAAACGATTTACCCTTTATTATAAGGCTTTTTAGTTTATCAAATTTTTTGCAGTGAAAATCTAACATTATTCTTTAATATTAGGACTTTGGTAATCAACACCAATATCCTTAAGGGCATTAATAAAATGTTCGGCACAAGCTTTTTGAACATCAGGAGGAACAACTCTCAGTAATTCAACAGTTTTTGATATGACAGGATCTTTGTCATACCAACGATTTCCATTAACAGGTTTTACCATTTCATAAAAACGTTCAATAGCGTCTTTAGAAACTTTTTCTTCTATTTTTGTTAAAAATACTTCTGCTTGAGAGCGAAGTTCATCTTGATAATTTTTTAACAATTCTACAACTTCAAGTAATAGCGGATCGTGTTCGTACCAGCGCCTATATTCTGGCTTCATTATAACCTCCCTCTACAATTTGGGATGTATTTATTCTTTCTATTTTTCCGCCTAATGCTTTAAGTTTATATTCAAAATTTTCATAACCTCTATCTATATGATAAAGATTATTAATTTCAGATGTTCCTTCAGCCATTAATGCTGCAACTACTAGTGATGCACCTGCTCTCAAATCACTTGCCGATACAGCCGCACTTGTAAGTTTTTTTACACCTTTTATAATAGCGTGATTTCTATCTTGATGGATGTCGGCACCCATTCTTCTTAAATCAGGAACTTGCATAAATCTGTTTTCATACAAACTTTCAGTAATAATACCAACACCATTTGCCGTTGATAAAAGAACCATTGCCATTGATTGTAAATCAGTTGGAAATCCTGGGTATGGTTGCGTTACGAAATTAACTGTATTTAGCCTTCCTTTTGCGGAAACTTCAATTGCGGTAGGTTCAATAAGTTTTATATTAGCGCCCATTTTTAATAATTTATTATTAAAAAACGTTAAATGTGCAGGGAAAATATTTTTTATAACAGCTTTTCCTCTAGTCGCAACAACAGCTGTCATAAATGTCCCTGCTTCAATCCTGTCAGGTATTGTTGTATATTCAATCGGATGTAATTTATCTTGTGTTACTCCGTTTATTATTATATCTGAAGTTCCTGCTCCTGAAACTTCAGCTCCCATTGCGTTTAAGAAATTTGCAAGGTCAATAATTTCAGGTTCTCTTGCTGCATTTTGAATTCTGGTTTCGCCTTCTGCTAGAATAGCTGCGAGCATTATATTTTCAGTAGCACCTACTGATGGTATATCAAGATAAACTTCAGCACCTGTAAGTTTCGTTGCCTTAGCATGAACATATCCGTTTTCAATTTTTATATCTGCACCAAGCGCTTCTAAACCTTTTATGTGAAAATCAACACGGCGTTCGCCAATTGCACACCCTCCTGGTAGTGCAACAATAGCTTCTTTGCATCTTGAAACTAATGCTCCTAATATTATAAAAGAAGCTCTCATTTTACTAACAAGTTCATATTTTGCTGTAACACTTGTTATATCAGTAGCATCAATCCTTATATTTTTATGTTCTTTATCATAGTGAGTTTTAGTTCCCAAATCTTGAATTACGTTAAGCATAATTTCAACGTCAGTCAAGTCAGGAACGTTATGAATAAGCGTTTCGCCTTTTGTAAGTATTGCTGCTGCCATAAGCTTTAATACTGCGTTTTTAGCGCCGCCTATTGAAACTTCACCTTTTAATGGTGTTCCACCTGTTACTATAAATTTTTCGTCTAAATTTTTTTCCATGGTTAATACTATAATACTACGTTATTTTTGTTGTGTAAAGTTTTTCACTAAAATGAATTATCGAAACTTCTATGTCCGCTAAAAGCTTTTATTCCAATATATTTTGCTGACATTCCAAGTTCTTGTTCTATTCTTATTAACTGATTATATTTTGCCATTCTGTCAGAACGTGATGCTGAACCGGTTTTTATTTGACCGCAATTTGCAGCAACCGCAAGATCTGCAATAAAAGTATCTTCCGTTTCACCTGAACGATGAGAAGATATTGCAGTATAACCTGCAGAGTGTGCCATTGCAATCGCCTCAAGTGTTTCTGTTAATGTTCCTATTTGGTTTACCTTAATAAGAATTGAATTACCTATTTTTCTTAAAATACCTTCTTGTAGTCTTTTGGTATTTGTAACAAATAAATCATCTCCTACCAGTTGGCATTTAGAACCTATTTTTTGTGTAAGAAGACGCCAGCCTTCCCAATCTTCTTCAGCCATGCCATCTTCAATTGAGATTATCGGATATTTTTCAACCCAATTTGCAAGAAAATCTACCATTTCTTCTCTGGTTAAAATTTTTCCTTCTCCTGCAAGTGTATATTTTCCGTCTTCATAAAATTCACTTGACGCTAAGTCCAGACAAATTTTTACATCATCAGTTGTATATCCTGCGTTTTCTATTGCCATAATTATCATTTCAAGGGCTTCTTCATTTGAAGATAGATTTGGAGCAAATCCTCCTTCATCGCCGACTGAAGTTACATAATCTCTATCTTGAAGGATGTGTTTTAATGCATAAAAAATTTCAGAACCCATTCTAACAGCTTCTTGAAAACAGTCTGCTCCAACAGGAGCAATCATAAATTCTTGGCAATCAATGTTATTATCGGCATGAACACCACCGTTAATAATATTCATTAATGGTACAGGTAATGTTATAGCTGAAATACCGCCTAAATATCTGTATAATGGCATTTTAAAAGCTAATGATGCTGCCTTTGCTACGGCTAATGAAACACCTAATATTGCATTTGCACCTAATCTTGATTTATTGTCCGTTCCGTCAAGTTCAAGCATAAGACGGTCAATGTTATATTGATTAGATGCATCTTCTCCAATTAATTCAGGTGCAATAATATTGTTAACATTATTGACAGCTTTTGTTACACCTTTACCGCCAAATCGGCTTCTTTCGTTATCTCGGAGTTCTAATGCTTCATAAATGCCTGTTGACGCTCCTGATGGAACAGAGGCTCTGCCAACCACACCCGATGCCAGTTTTACATCTACTTCGACAGTAGGATTACCTCTTGAGTCAAGAATTTGTCTTGCAACGATGTCTTCAATTACGGTTGGCATATTATTCTCCTTTTCATTCATATATAAATAATTATTTCACAAAATTTATACTATTTCAATAGCATTAATGTTTATGTTATATTATTTTTGAAAAAAGGAGTATGTCATGGGAATAAAATCAATTATTCTTGCTGCGGGCAAGGGTACAAGAATGAAGTCTGAGAAATCAAAAGTTTTGCATCATATATTTGATAAAACATTGTTAGGATATGTATTAGATGCCGTAAACGATACACACATGGTTGAACAATCTTATGTAATTGTTGGTCATCAAGCTGAGGCTGTAACTGAATTTGTTAATAAAAATTATGCTGATAACAGTAAGACAATTTTGCAAACTCCTCAATTAGGAACAGGGCATGCTGTTAGTATGGCTTGCAGTGAATTGGAAAATTTTGATGGTGAGGTAATTATTTTATGTGGTGATACTCCGCTTTTAACTTCTGATACAATATCTGATTTTATTGAGTATCATAAGGATAATAAAGCTGATATAACTGTTATGAGCGCTATTTTTGATAATCCTTTTAATTATGGAAGAATTGTTAGAAATATAGATAAAACTTTAAAGAAAATTGTTGAAGAAAAAGATGCTACAATTGAAGAAAAGCAAATTCAAGAAGTAAATGCAGGTGTATATTGCGTAAATTGGAATAAAGTTAAAAAATCTTTCACTGAATTAAAAAGTAATAATGCTCAAGGGGAATATTATTTAACAGATATAATTTCGTGGGGTGTAAAACATGATTTGCATGTTCAAGCTTATACTTTGAAAGATAATACAGAAATCTTAGGTATAAATTCTAAAATCCAACTGGCTGAAGCTGCAAAAATTTTGAATAAACGAAATTTAATCAAATTAATGAAAAACGGAGTAACAATTGTTGATCCTGATACAACTTGGATTAGTGCAGATACAGAAATCGGTACTGATACTATAATCTATCCGTCAGTTTACATAAACGGAAAAAATACTATTGGTTCAAATTGTACAATAGGACCAATGGCTCATATAAGAGGCAATGTAGAAATCGGTAACGGTGTTAGAATAGGCAATTTTGTAGAAGTTAAAAATTCAAAAATAAAAGACAATACAAATGTTTCTCACTTGAGCTATATAGGCGATAGTGAACTTGGTTCGCATGTTAATATAGGTGCAGGTACTATAACCGCTAATTATAATCCAGTGACTAAGGTTAAAAATAAAACTATAATAGGTGATTACGCAAATACAGGCTCAAATTCAGTGTTGGTAGCTCCAATAGAATTGGAAGAAGGGGCATTTGTTGCAGCAGGCGCAGTAGCTACAAAAAATATTAAATCTTGGGCACTTGCATTAAGCAGAGCTCCTATGAAAATTTTTGAAAACTGGGTAAAACAGGCAAAATAAGGAAAACAAAATGACAATAAAACCTTGGAATGAATATTTTTTAGATTTGGCAAAAACTTGTTCAAGTCGCTCAAATTGCATAAGAGCTCAAGTTGGAGCTGTTATTGTTGGTGAAGATAAAAAAATAAAAGCCACAGGATACAATGGAACTCCTTCAAAAGTAGAATCTTGTGTCGAAAGGGGAGAGTGCTATCGTATTAAAAATAATATTGAATCAGGCACACGTTATGAAACTTGTCGTTCAATTCACGCTGAACAAAATGCTATTATTCAAGCAGGTCAAGATAGATGTCAAAATGCTACAATGTATATTTGGGGACATCAAATGATTTGTATTTTATGCAAAAGATTTATCGTTCAATCCGGAATAAAAGATGTTTATCTTCAAAAAGACGAAAATTCGGAAATTAAACATGTTTCTGTCGATGATATAAGAAAAGAACTTGAAGAACAACAATAAAAAAAACGGGATTTCAATCCCGTTTTTTTTACTTATTTTTAAATTTTTCTTCAACAATTTTTTTGTTCATTTGGTCTAATTTATCAAGCATATGGTAATTAAATTTTTCTTTTTGCAAATTAAGAGTGTTTTGCAAATCTAATTGATGTAAAGATTTCATATCAGAATTCGCTCCAAGACTATTCACCATAGACATTTGAGCGCTTGCTATGTTCATCATTCTGAATGCGGAATCAATTTTTCCTATGCCGTAAACCATAATCTTTACCTCTTATAGACATTTTAGCATATTTAACTGACAAATTCAATTTAATGTTAAGTTTTAATTACAAGCTGTAAATGTTTTACAATCAAGAGTAATTCATTGTATTATTACTTACATGTTGTATTGGTAGTCCAATCCAAAACAGTTTTATTGTCAGGACATTTGCCATCATTACCTACTTTTAAGTAATCCATGTTTCCATTTCTTATTACCCAAGTTGCGCAATGAGAAGATGAACTCTTAATCTGATTAATACTCAATTCCATCTTATCGTAAGTCAAAGTATTTTCATGAGCGTCATATCTAAAACTAAAATAATCTTTACATGCAGTATTCGGACCTTTATTTAATCCATCAATATCTACACGCAAAATAAGATAATAAGGTAAAGGTTGATTGGAAATGGCATTACTTTTTTTAATTCCGACTGTAGAGCCATCTGCTAAAATAATGTTATGTTTTGCGGTAACATCATCAGTACCTCCGCTTCCAGAGCCTTTATCAAATACTGCGGCACAATCTGTGACTGTACATTTTTTTGAGTATTTCATAAACTCGGTTAAGCGTTCAAATGCTCTGCTTTCACAATTTTCATTACTAAGCCCTGTGCACCATTCACTTATAGGACCATATACAGCTTCAGCTCTACCAAATGCATCTTGCAAGTTTGAATATATCTTTTGTAATTTTACAACTTTTTCTTTGTCACCTGTTGAACTATTTAAATTGGGAAGTGTAAGTGCTGCAACAACACCGATAATTCCCATGACGATTAATGTTTCAGCAAGAGTGAAAGCGAATTGTTTTGTTCGGCAGAGTGCAAATACGCCGTAATGACATACTCTGCCATTGCGAGCCGATTTATCGGCGTGGCAATCTATTTGATTATTTTTTAAATAATTAATAAATTTTTTTAGCATGTTATACTTCCTTTCTTTGTTTATTTATATTTTCGTCATACCGAGCGCTAGCGAAGTATCCAGTTTTTGAACTTGTTTGTATTTTATTTTTGTAATGGATTGATTCGCTATCGCTCGCAATGACAATACTTAATTTTTTTTAATCGCATGAACACATAAAGGGTGTACTGTGACATGTAAAAGTATTGATTTTACTGGCTTTTTTAAAATAAAAACGTAAAAAACACGTTTTTATTATTAATCTTGCATTTAGTCAAAATATTTGTTATAATTAGAAATAACAAATATTTACATGTCACAGTACACCCTATTTAGTGATGGTTTGTTTTTTATCTTACAAAAAAAATGTAAAATTTGATAAATTATGTGATATACAGAATTTATTTATTCTTTAGTGTTTAAATCAGTTCGCAATGGCATTAACATCGTATATTTATTTGTTATTATTCATAATAACTTTACATTAAGCTTTTTTTAGAAAAATTTTGTAAAATTATTATATGAAAAAATTTATTTTACCATTGGGATATATAATTTTAATTTTTATAGCAATAAGTATGTTATTTCCTTTTTTGGCGATGCTTAATATGGCATTTACTCCTGAAAATAATATTTTTAAAGACTCAGAAATCTTTTTCCATACAGATTTTACTATTGACAATTTCAAACATGTTTTTAATGAAATTCCGATTACGAGATATTTTTTTAACAGTATGCTTGTAGCTTTTATAACAACTATTGGTCAGGTAATTATATCTGCTCTTGCAGGTTATTCTTTTGCTAGATTGAATTTTAAATATAAAGAATTTTGGTTTTTAGTAATTTTAGTAACTATGATGGTTCCGCCTCAAGTAAATATTATTCCTCTTTTTTTCCTTATGAGAGAATTGCATTTAGTTGATACTTATCCGGCTTTAATTCTTCCGGGAATTTTTGGAGGTTTTGGTGTGTTTATGATGCGTCAATATTTCCTTTCTCTGCCAAAAGATTTAGAAGATTCTGCAAAAATTGACGGATGTAATTTATTTCAGACGTTCTTTAAAATTGCGCTTCCTTTGGCTTTGCCCGCTGTTGTAACATTAACTATTTTTACATTTGTATCAACTTGGAACAGTTTTATGTGGCCTTTAATTATAACCAATTCAGAAAGTATGAGAACTTTACCTGTCGGATTGGCTATATTTAAGGGAAGCTTTAGAGAGATTACGTTGTGGGGTGATTTGTTGGCTTGTTCAGTAATTTGTACAATTCCTGTCATAATAATTTTCTTATTAGGTAAGAAATATTTCTTATCCGACTTACTATCCGGTGCGGTAAAAGAATAGCCTTTTAAATAATACAGTCAGGTAGTTAAAGTTGTTAATAAAAAATTGTAATATTCAAATATGCAAAATACAGTTACCCCAATTGCAAATGATACGTTCATTGCAATGTTTACGCACGACCTTAAAACTCCTATAAATTCAGGAATTTTTGCTCTTGAAATGCTTTTAAAAGATAAATCAAATAATCTTAATGATTTTCAAAAGGAGTTACTTAATGATTTACTAAATTCTTCAAAATACATGAAACGTTTAACTGAAAATGCTTTGTGCAAATTCAAAGCGGATAGCGGAAATTTGATTTTGAATAAAGAAATTTGTTCATTAAAAACTATCATAAAAAATTGCATAGAAGAAACAAAATATATTTTAAAAGATAAAAATCAAAAAATTAACTTTCATTGTTCACAAAAAGAAATTACAGCAAATGTTGATGTTGTTGAATTTACAAGAATTGTTAACAATTTAATTTCAAACGCAAGTAAGTATTCTGCAAAAAATACTGAAATAAATATAAAATTAAAAAAAATAAATCATAAAATATATTTTTCAATTCAAGATTTTGGCTGCGGAATAAAAATGCAAGAATTGGACAAAGCATTTGATAAATATGTTCGATTTGCAAACAATCAAAAATCAGCAGGAACAGGTTTGGGATTGTATATAACAAAGCTGATTGTTGATGCTCATGGTGGAAATATTAAAATTAACAGTGAGCTTCAAAAAGGAACAACAATTTCTTTCAGCATTCCTGAATAAATCAAACTTTAGTTGGAATAATTTCATCTTTTTTTATAATTTTAATTCAAATTAAAATGTAATAAAATAAATTGAGAAAGAGGTGAAAAATGGAAAAAAAGTATGTAATAGATATTAAATCAAAAGAATTAAATTTCAAATCACTTGCGAATTTAGCAATTTTGCTTGATAAAATGGATTTAAACACAAAACCAGTAGCGCTAGATTTAAAAGAAGTTGAAAGTGTAACAGAAGACTTTTTTACGTTTATAAAAAACTTTTCAGAAACAACAAAATTAACTCTTTTAAACATACCTTCGGAATTATTTGCGCTTTTGAACTTGAGAAGGTATGATAAAAATGTTAAAATGTTCAATAATAATCTTGATTTTATTCAAGATAAAAATGAACTTATAAATAGAAAATTTCACATTGTAAAGTAATCGGATTACATTATGGGTAAAATTCTTCAAAAAACAGTTTATTTATTGCTTGCGCTGCACGAAAAATTTTTAAGACGCAAAAATAAAAAATTACGTTCCAACCGACACAATTCAACAACTAAAACGGTTTTGAATAATGGCTGTTCACTAAATTTGACGGTTAAAACCGAAGAAAATAAAGCCATTTTAGAAAAAAATCTTGCAGTGATTTTAAAAAGTTTTGAAAACAGTCCTGAGCAAATGTTACTATACATTGAAAGAAATGGTACTCCAGTTATAAGGCACGAAAATGCAATAAAAGTTCTGGATATAATTCGTGAAGAGCAGGGTTATATCCGAGAATTAAAAGGTTTGAAAGCTTTAATATTAAATTTTATGTTGTTTAAAAAGTTCAGTTTTAAATCATCAGAAATGTTTTTGATTAATGAGGGCAAAATTGATACTTATGCAATGATACATCAATTTTATAAATGGTATGCAATGAAAACGGGTATGCCCGGATTTGATGTTAATGCACAAGATAATTTTAGAAAGTATATAGATGAAAAAAGTTATTTAAATTTAAATGCAATGGATATTGATGATATTCTTTCTCTTAAAGATGCAATAGCCAGAGATGTTGATGCTATAACATTTGTCGAAAAAATTGCAAAACAAAACGAAGGTAGTAAAAAAGCCATGAAAAAAATGACAGACGGCGGGGCTTCCGTATAACTATTTGCAATAAGTAACGGTTTCGCTTAATGTAACATTGCGGCGTCCTACCGAAAGCTCAAAAAAAATAGCAAGACTCGGGATCGAACCGAGGACCTCCTGGACTCTGCCGAGAAAAACAATTA
>DJYG01000004.1 GCA_002450015.1 Cyanobacteria bacterium UBA6984
GTTCTAACTTCATCGCTTAATTTGAATTCTGCGAAGAATAAAGCAATAATTCAACAAGGTAATAATCAACAAAGATTATAAAAAAGATTTATATTAATACAATACTCTCTCTCTCTCAATTATTTAAACGAAAGTTTACACCTCCCAAAAGGGAGGCTTTTTTTTGAAAAAAATTAAATTTTAATTGATATGCTGCTTACCAGTTCATAAATTTCTGACAAATTTTTGCTTGCATAATTTAGGACAGTTTCCTGATTATAATACTCATTATTTATACAAGATTCTTTTGTTACATCAATAATTGATTGGGTATTTATAATCAAATTAATTATTTCTTCTATTTTTTCCGTAATTTCTTTTTTGTTCTTTGTCATTTTATTGAAACCTTTTTGTAATAATATAGTTATTTTATTTTAATGATATACATTTTTCAATTCCAACAAAATTACAATTAAATACACAAAATTTATAATAAAATTACAATAAAACGATTTGTATTATTAGTTGATTTAGATACTTATGAAAATTTTAAAAAACTTGCAGAAGAACAAAACAGAACAGCAGGTAATTTAGGTGTTACATTAATTAAAAATTACGTAAAAGAGCATAAAAATCAAGATAAAAATAATTAAGATAATATATACTAAGTAACCACAATTATTGACTTAGCTTGTTTTATTTGTATAATTGGCATATAGCAAAACGCTGTTTTGTTAGTGCAAATTTAAAGGAAAGTCAGAGGACTTTCTTTTTTGATTAAAGAGGAAGTTTATTATGAAATATTTATGGTTATATGTCATTGCGATTGTAGCATCACTTGGCGGATTGTTATCAGGTTACGATACGGGTGTTATTTCCGGTGCATTATTATTTATTAATGATACTTGGGATTTAAATGATGCTTCGCAAGGTCTTGTAGTAAGTGCTGTTCTTATAGGTGCAGTTATAGGGGCAGCTACGAATGGTATTTTGGCAGATATTTTTGGTCGTAAAAAAATAATTATGGCAACATCAGTAATATTTATATTAGGTTCGATAATGTGTGCATTTGCACCAAATGTAATCGTGTTGATTGTTTCAAGAATATTTGTTGGACTTGCTGTTGGTATTGTTAATTTTGTTGTTCCTTTGTATTTATCGGAAATATCTCCAAAACATTTGCGTGGGACTCTTGTATCGTTATATCAATGGGCAATTACGGCAGGGATTTTATTTTCATACTTTATAAATGCAATCTTTGCGCATGCTGTGTATAATTGGCGTTGGATGTTATTTGCAGGTGTTGTTCCTGCAACAATTTTATTTATAGGTATGCTTTTTATGAAAGATACTCCTCGTTGGCTTGTAAGTAAAAATAAAGAAGAACAAGCAAAAGAAGCTTTAAGAAAGATTGAACCAAATGCTGATATTGAAAATGAAATTGAAGAAATAAAAAGAACTTTATCAAACAGCAATGAACAAGATAGCAAATTTATTTTTAGAAAATGGATGATAATGCCTTTTGTTGTTGGAATTGGTATTATGTTTGCACAAATTTGTACAGGTATAAATACTATTATTTATTATGCGCCTACAATATTCAAATCAGCAGGATTTGATAGTCACATTACGGCAATATACGCAACAACAGGTATTGGTGTTGTAAACTTTTTAATGACAATTGTTGCTCTATATTTTACTGATAAATTAGGTAGAAAACCATTGTTATATTTTGGTTTGACAGGCGTAATGCTTAGTTTGTTTGCTTTAGGTGCATCTTACAGTTTTGCTGACGTATTGGGCGATACGCAAAAATGGGTGGCTGTCGGAAGTTTAATAACTTATATTATATGTTTTGCGATGAGTCTTGGTCCTGTCGGTTGGATTTTGGTTTCAGAAGTATTTCCTTTAAAAATTAGAGGTATTTCTATGAGTATATGCACTGTTTCAAATTTTGCATTTAATTTCTTTGTGGTTGCAAGTTTCCCTGTTTTATTGCATAAATTTGGTGGTGCGTTGACTTTTTGGGGGTTCGGTGTTGTATCTATTTTGTGTATAATATTTGTTTACTTCTTTGTTCCAGAAACAAAAGGTATTTCGCTTGAAAAAATTGAAAAAAATTGGATAGATGGTGTAAATGCAAGAGATTTTTAAATGATAAATTTTTTAAAAAATAAATTCATTTTGATTATAATTTTTTGTGTAGCAATTTATTTTAGAGTTAACGCATATCTGATTAATAATTCTTTTTTTACAGATGAAGTTTTACTCGCATTAAATGTTTTAAATCGTAATTTTATAGAACTTATTCAGCCTTTAAATTATTTTCAATCTGCCCCATATCTATTTTTAATTATGACAAAGATTGTTGTATCTGTAACCGGTGTAAATGAACTTTATTTTAGGCTAATTCCTTTTGTATCAAGCATTTTGTCTGTTATTATTTTCTATATGTTATGTGATTTTATTTTTGAAAAAACTTGGACAAAATATATTGCATTATTTTCATTTGCAATAAATTATCAGTTATTATTTTATTCTCAAGTATTTAAACAATATTCAACAGATGTTTTATTTGTGGTTTTATTTGTATATTTGGCATTAAAGTACCAAAATAAGTTTGATTCTCTAAAAATTTGTACTTTGGGTGGAATTTTTAGTGCAATAGGATTGATGTTTTCATTTCCGTTATTTTTTGTAATTCCTTCTATATATGTTTCATTATTGATTTTTCATAAAAATCAATGGCTTAAATTATTATATTCTTCAATATATCCTGTATTTAGTATTGTTGTTTATTATGTTTTAAATTTGGGATTTGTGAAAAATTCTGAACATTTGCTCGGGTATTGGGCTGATGGTTTTAAAATCTTCAGTATAAGTCTTTATAAAGATGTTATATATTTTTTATTTTTCTATGAACCATTACATATTTTACTTGTAATATTAGTTATATTAGGATTTTACTTTATTTTCAGAAAAAATCATTTTTGTTTCTGTGTAATATCGTTTACTTTAATTATTTCATTGTTAGCAGCTTATTTAAAATTATATCCGTTGAGTTATCGTTTAACTTTATATTTATTACCAATACTTATTATATTATATGTTGCACCATTAGACGATTTACCTAAGAATCGATTTGGTAAAACTATTATATTACTAGTAACTTCTATATATCTTATAACAGGATATTTTTCTTTTCTGCAAAAATTTGTAACAGGTAAAATATCATATTTAAGACAAGATGTAAAACCTTTACTGGAAATTTTATCAAAAGATAAAAATGATAATGAAAAAATATATCTTTATTATGGTTCTGTGAACTCATATTTTTACTATTCTTTATTTAAAAATTTACCCAAAAAAGATTTAATTCTTCCAACATCAATGACAGATAATAATTCAGACTTTTTTTTGAAAAAGGATTTATCACTTCTGCCTGAAGGTAAATATTATATTTTGTTTGTAAAAGGTACAGGAACTTTTGAAAAAGATATGAATTCTGCTGAAATTTGGCTTAAAAATAATACAAAAATTATTTATGATAAAAAGTTAAAATCAGCAAGACTAATGAAAATATTAAAATAATTTTGACTAATTAAAAAAAGGTATTAAAACTAAAATATGGTAAATTTTAAAAATTTTTTAAAAAATTTATATAATTTTGATAATGCATCCTTTATTGAAGAAACAGATGAAGGGACATTTGTGTTTTATCCGACAATATATTCTAAGGGTTATGAAGTAGAAACGTTAAGAGAGTTAACTCCCATATTGCTGTATTGGCGGATAAGTACAGTTTTCAGTATATTTTTCATAATGACTTTGTCTATTATTTTACTAATTTTTCTTCATCAAATTTTTGATATAAGCGGATTATTTACCATTGTTATCTTAACAATATGCCTAACTTCTTGCATAGTTAGCGGATTTTTTATGATAACTTTAAGAAAATATCATAGAATTAAACCAAAACAAAAGTTACCGGTTAAAACAAAGGCTATATGCGCTGTTTTTGGAATTGTTTATTTGTCTTTTTGTGTTTGGGTATTATGTATGTGTCCTTGCCTTATTTATGGTCATAATATTGAAAATCAGGAATGGCAAAAGGCAATGAATAAAATTAATTTTTATATAAAATTTCAACCAAAAAATGATAATCTATATGAAAATAGAGCATTAGCAAAATATAATTTAAATGATATAGATGGTGCGATAAAAGATTGTGATAAAGCTTTAGAGCTTAATCCAAAAAATTCTTGGGTTTTATCAGCTAAAGCATATTATACTTTTATAAAAACAAGAAAAATGACACCTGAAATAAATTCAATGTTTGAAAAATCAATGAATATAAACAAAAAACATTATCCGATAGCATATTCTGACAGGGCTAAAGTGTATTATCTTTTAGGAGAGAGCAACAAAGCCGTAAAAGACTTCGAGCAGGCATATTTAAAATCAGGAAATGAATATTTTAATTATTTTGCAGCGATTGCTTATGAACAAAAAGGTGATTATTGCAAAGCTTTTGCATATTACAATACAGTGCCTCAAAATAAGCATTTTAATATTACTGAACTTCCTATGAAAAAAGAATATGCAAGATTTATGTGCAAAGATTAAATATTTTGATTTAAATAAAGTATATACAATATATATGCAATTATAAAATTGCAATATAAACTTACAAATTTATGCTGCAGCCAATTCTTGGTTTAATTCTTTTACTAAATTTTCATTATTTGCTCTTTTTGCGTAAGCTATTGCTTTTTGAATTAAAACTCTGCCTTTATCACCTTTTTGATAGTCAATCATTAATTGACCTGCTTTTTTGTAATTTATTGCAACTTTTTCATCAACACCTGCTTGTGTATAATTTTTTACAGCGTCAGAATAATATTTTAAGGCTTCTATCGGTTTATTAAACTTGTCGTATGCAGTTGCAATTGTACTTGATACGTAGCCTTTATTTTTCAAATCTTTTGATTCGTCAGCTACAACTTTTGCATCATCATAGACATTAAACGCTTCTTTATCATATTTATCTGCATATATATTACCTATTTTTGTAAGGGATTTAATTTGAGCTTTAAAGTTATTAGTTTCACCTGCAAATGAAATTGCTGCCATATAATGTTCTATTGCGGGTTTAAATTGATTTACATCATCATAAATTTGAGCCATAGCGTAGTGTGCTTTAACTTTAACATTATCATCAGTAGCAATTGTAGCTGATTCATTATAGTTTTCCAATGCAGCTGCTAAATCATCTTTATTGTCGTATATTTTACCGATTTCAAAAGATATTTTGGAATGACTGTCAACATCATTTACTTCTTTAGAACGTTCAATAGCTTTTTTATAAGTAGATATGGCTAAATCGTCATTACCTTTTTTATGAACATTTCTTGCTTGTGCAAATAAATTCTTTAAAATCGCATCCATTTTTGGTTTTACAGGTTCTTGCGATTTTATTGGTTCTGTTTGCTCTGTTTGAGCATTTGAATTGTCAGTTTTCTTTTTATCATCAGGCATTTGAACCAAAAATGCCTCGTTAATATCTTCTGTATTGTATTTGTAATCAACTTGTTGTAAGAATATGGCTTCTACCCAATTTTCAACAACTTTTGAATCTTTATTAAGAGTTGCAGATATGTATTGGTCTAGTAATCCTGCCGCATTACGTAAGTTAGTTTGAACTGTTTTTACATTTGCATTATCTTTTTTTGTTTGTTTTTCAACAAGCGAAAGATACATGTCAACTTCTTCAAAAATGTCTTCAGGAGTTCCGATGGCATGTGCAGTATTTTTAAAATCACCTATAACTTGAGCGATATTAATTTTAGGGCTTATTAAACCGGTTTTTTGTGATTGTTCAACAGGTGCTGCAGCTTGTGACTGAGATACATCGGATTGTTGAACGTTTGTTGACACAGGTCTTTGAATATTAGTATTTACCTGAGTATTGTATGCAGCATAGTTTGCTCCTGATGCTACGGGACGACGAGGCTTTTTGCCGTCTTGTAAATCTTGAACATATTGAAGACCTTTGCTTTGGGCAAGGTTCGTACCACCGTTTTCACTTTCTGTTTGTTCGGCTTGTTTACTTGTTTCTTCTTCTGTTTTACGTTTTATTGACGGTCTGTTTTTAGGGACAATTTGACTTGTCACTCGCATTGAATCAAACAATTTCTTATCCTCGCTCTTATTCCATAATACTATATGTCATTGTCTGTTATGAACAGTTTTTTGATAAATTTCATACTTTTATATGACATACATTATTTAATGATTATTAAAAAAAAGTCATAAAAATTTTAATAAACTTAAACAAAAAATTTACGAAATTTAAGTTATGTAGTATAATCAGATATACAAAAATATTATTTTACTGTTGAGGGCAATTTTATGGGCTTATTTGATAAATTTAAAGATTTTAAAAATCAAGTTAATGCGGTAGAAAATCATTTATACAGCGGTAAAAAAGATTTTTTGGAAATATATGAACGCAATGCCCAATTAGAACTTGAAATTGAAGAAAGAACTAATGAATTGAACGAAGCAAATCGCCGTATGTTGACTTTACAACATATTTGGGAAATGATGAATTCTTCAAAGCCTCTTTCAAGTATTCTTGATACGACTGTGAATAATCTTCAAGGCGAATTAGGTTATATGCATAGTTGCATTCTTCAACGAAGAAATGATGAAAATGGCGAATATTACAGCATGATGGCAGCATCCGACGATAATTTGTTTGAAATAGTAAATTCAAAATTGGATACCCCTTTAAATACACAAAGATTAAATTTTCAAAAATCAGATGTTATTAAAGCTGTATTAAGAAGTAAAGAAATTTTACAAAGTACAGATTTAAGAGCCGGTTTGTTATCTTTAGCACCAGAATTAAAAGAAGAAGATTTGGAAGAACTTTTAAGTGAAACGCATTGTCGTTCTTTTATGATAGTTCCTTTATCAAAAATGACTCATACCGGTATTCTTATTGTAATGTCATCAAGACTTGAGGCAACTGAAGCTGAAATAGACTTTTTAAAATTATTTTCACAACAAATAGAACTTGCAATAACAATTGCAGATTTATTTCAAATGGTTAGAGAACAAGCTGTTACAGATGCGCTTACAACACTTTATAACAGAAGATTTTTTGAAGAATCAATTGAAAAAGAGTTTGTTCGTGCAAACAGACAAAAACAGCCTTTTTCTGTCATTGGTATTGACTTAGATCACTTGAAACAAATTAACGATAAATATGGGCATGTATATGGTGATTTAGCAATTAAACAAATTTCAAGCGTTTTGAAACAAAATGCACGTTCAATAGATGTACCCGCTCGTATTGGTGGTGAAGAATTTAATGTATTACTTCCAGGTATTGATTCGAAAGGTGCAATGATAGCGGCTGAAAGAATAAGAAAAGCAATAGAAGCTACTCCGATTGAAACAGTGGGTACTATAACAGCAAGTTTAGGTGTCGCAACATTTTTAGAACATGCTAATAATGTAGAAGAATTGCTTGAATTAACCGATCAGGCTATGTACAATTCAAAACGTAACGGTAGAAATCAAGTTACATTGGCAACTCCTATATCTGAAGTTTCGTGGCAAGAAGTTGCACTTAATGCGTTTAATGATATACTTGCAACAGGTAGAGTTAATGTTTCAGAAGATTTAAAGCAAGATTTACGTCACAAATTGCAAATGGCAATAGAACAAAATTCAAATCCAAAAGATACTCTTTATTCTGTTGCGGATGCTCTTGTTACAACGTATAATCCTCAGCACACTCTCGGTTCATCAAAATCTAAAGTTGTTATGGCTACAACTCTTGCGAGAAGATTTGAACTTGAAAAAGATGATGCTGACAAATTGCGTGTAGCAATGCTTTTATATGATGTTGGTAATTTAATGCTGCCACAGGAAATTCTTCAAAAAGATGGTCCATTGACAGATGATGAACGTAATTATATAGAAAATCACCCTATGTTAGCAGCTCATGACCTGTTAGAACCAATATCAACAGTAAAAGATATTATTCCGATTATTGAAAAACACCATGAAAACTGGGATGGCTCAGGTTATCCAAATAAGCTTGCAGGAAATGATATTCCACTTTCATCACAAATTATACTTATAATTGATGCATATTTTGCTCTTACAGAACCTAGGATTTATAGAAAAGCAAAAACACCTTACGAAGCTCTTGATATTATTAAAGAAGATGCCAATAAAAAGTGGAATTCCACTCTTGTAAATGAATTTGTAAAACTTATTGAACTGGAATTAAGAAAAGCAAAAGCCTAAATTTATTTTCTAATTCCTAAAATAATTTTATAAACCTGAATAAACTAATTAAATAAGAATTTTTAAGATAAATTTATTGTTTAAAATTTTTTAAAGCAAAATTTATACATTGAACAATAAGTTCGTTACGACTTATATCTGTTTTTTGAGAAATATCATCAATATGTTTTAGAGTATCCACGTCAAGGCGGATACTTATAACTGTTTTTTCTTGTTTTACAGGTTTAAATTTTTCCATAATATTTTTATTGTATGCAAAGCATAATATTTTAATATATTTAATAATATAATATTAAATTATTTACATTTTATATTATATATTGTATTCTATTTTTAAATATAAAGGAGAATGTTATGAAAAGATTGTTTGCGTTTACATTGGCAGAAACATTGATTGTTATGGGCATAATCGGTGTTGTTGCAGCATTGACTTTGCCAAACTTGAATGATTCAACAAATAACAAAGAAAAAGTTGCTAAAGTTAAAAAAATATATTCAAATTTAAATGATGCATTTGGTCGTTCAACTGCTGTCTATGGTCCCGTTGATGAGTGGTTTTTAAACGAATCAGATGAAACGAAAAGAAATAAAAAATTGTCTGAAAGATTTGGTGATTTTTTAAAAATCTCAAAATCGTGTGATAACAGCAAACTTTCAGATTGCATTGTTTCTGATTTTGAATTTGGTAACTGGGCCAAATCCTATGCAAATATCTTAGCTGATGGCACAAGTTTAGCGTTTACAAATACAAACCAAAATCCGAAAGATGAATCAACTTTTGAGGCTACCGCTAATGCTCCAGAGAAACAAACCATGTCATATATTTTTGTTGATATTGACGGCAAAAACAAAGGCAAAAATGAGGGTGGAAGAGATATTTTCGGATTTCTTATAACCACACAAGGCATTGTACCTATAGGTAGTATGAATTATATTGATACGGATGGGGGCTGTATTTCTCATTTGAAAAATGTTGATGTATATTGCACAGCTTGGATAATAGAAAATGACAATATGGACTATTTAAAATGTGCGGATAAATTAAGTTGGACCGATATGACAAAGAAATCTTGTAAATAAATCGACAGATTTTGTAATATTTTATATAATGGTATTAGGGTAGTACATGCTTTTCTCCGACACACGAGTACTAAGGTCTAAATCGGAAAGGAGGGCAATAACTATGATTGACAAAATAATAATGCTATTACTAGCAATAGCAGTTGTAGTAATAGCATTAAAAATGTTAATCTCATAGGGTACTAAGTGAAGCTCTAAGGAAGCACATTTCTTTAGGGCTTCCCCCTATATTTACATTATTTATTATTTTTTATTGTTTGTCAAGTCTTATTTTAATTACCAAAGTAGTTTTTTAGATTTATTGTAAGTTTTTCGTTACGGCACATTTTCTTTAATTTTGATATTGCTCTGTTTTCAATTTGTCTTATACGTTCTCTTGAAACACCGTAATGAGAACCGATTTCATCGAGAGTTTTTTTGTCACCGTTGTTATTTAAGCCATATCTCATAATTAGAACGTCACGTTCTTTTGGCATAAGCTGTTTAAGCATTTTTTGAATATCTTCAAGCATATTTTCTTGAGTAACTCTTGAATCAGGAGTTGAAGAAGACTCATCAACTATATAATCAGCAATTTTTGTTGAATCTTCCTTTTTGCTGTTTGCAGGAGTTTCAATACTGATAGTAGATTGAGCTGATTTTACTATTTGAGTTAATTTAGAAACAGGAATACCTAATCTATATGCTATTTCCTGTTTTGTAGGAGTTCTTCCGAGTTCTGTTGTTAAATCAACTGTTGTTTTTTTAATTTTATTTAAAGATTCAATCATGTGGATAGGAAGTCTTATTGCGCGGGCTTTATCAGCAATAGCTCTTGTTATTGATTGTTGTATCCACCAGGTTGCATAGGTGGAAAATTTATATCCTTTTTCATAATCAAATCTTTCTGCGGCTTTCATTAAACCAATATTGCCTTCCTGAATTAAATCCAAGAAAGATAAACCTCGTCCGATGTATCTTTTTGCAATACTAACCACAAGACGTAAATTTGCATTAACTAAAATGTCTTTTGAAAATTCACAGTGGTCATTTTTAATTTTTTTTGCAACATCAAGTTCTTCAGAAGGTGATAGCATTGGTATTTTACCTATCTGCTGTAAATAAATCTTTACTGAGTCATCTGTGTTTACAGAGTTAATATTTTCTTGTACTTTTGGATCTTCAACAGTATCTAATATATTTTCATCTTCATCTTCTTCTGCTTGAAGACTATGAAAATCAACACCTTCTTCTGATATTTCTTCATCCAGTAAATTAAATTTTTCTAAATCTTTACGCATTTAATTATCCTTCTTTAACTTCTGTCTGACTGTTTCAAATATAATAGCACTTAAAGCATTCGAAACATTAAGTGAATTAAATTCTTTTAGCATTGGAATTTTTACCTGAAAATCCGATAATTTAATTATTGATTTTGAAACTCCTGCGTGTTCTGCACCCATTACAAGTACAAAATTCATATCAGAATAATTCACATCGTAATAATTATCCTTTGCATCAGCTTCAGCTGCAATTACCCACCAGTTGTGTTCTTGCATTTGTTGTAATGCACTGACAGGGCTATTGACTTTTATAATAGGAATGTGATTTATTGCACCTGCGGAAGTTTTTTCAACAACGGCATCTACTTGAACACTGCGTCTGGATGGAATAATAACTGCTTCAACGCCGGCACATACGCAAGTTCTGATTATAGCTCCAAGGTTATGTCCGTCCTCTACTCCATCAAGCATCACAACAGAAGAATTTTTGTGTTCTTTTGATAAAAATTCTTCCAAAGACATATATTTTATTGGAGAAATATGTGCAACTACTCCTTGATGATTAAATTCCGAATGTTGTGCAAATTTTTCTTTTGCAACAAATTGAAAAATAATTCCACGTTTTTGACAAAGTGTTTTTATTTTATCAATTTTTCCGTCAGTATGTATGCTGTTTGATATAATAACTTTATTTATTTCACGCTCTTGTGTTTCTAATGCTTCAATTACAGCATTTTTTCCGTAAATTATATTTGCCATATTATTTGCAAACCTCAAGCATACGATTAATACAATTTAATGCTTTTTTAGAAATATTTTCATCAACAAAAATTTCATTTGTTTCATTTTTTAAAACATTATAAATATCTTCGAGAGTATTTTGCTTCATATTTGGGCATACAATGTTGTCTTTAATTAAAAAGAATTCTTTATCAGGACAATCTCGTTTTAATCTGTCAACAACACCTTTTTCAGTTGCAATAATATATTTTTTATCATTATTCTCTTTTGCATATTGCATAATTTGAGAAGTGCTGCCTACAAAATCTGAAAGTTTACAAACTTCTTTATGGCATTCAGGATGTGTTAAAACTTTTGCATTATCATATTTTTCTTTTGCTGCAACAATATCTTCCGGTTTAATTCTTAAATGTGTAGGGCAAAATCCGGGATATGTTTTAACTTTTACATTGTCCAATTGACTTTCAACCCATTTGCCAAGGTAAGTATCAGGACAAAATAAAACTTCCGATGTATTCAAACTATTAACTATTTTCACTGCATTTGAACTTGTACAGCATATATCGCATTCGGACTTAACTTCAGCTGTTGAATTTACGTAACATACAACAGGTATATTTTTATTTTGAGATTTAAATTCTCTTAGCTGTTCCAAGTTAATCATATCAGACATAAGACAGCCTGAGTTCATGTTTGGCAAGAAAACTCTTTTTTTAGGAGAAATAATTTTTGCTGTTTGTGCCATGAAATACACTCCTGCAAAGATTATTACATCAGCATTCGTTTTTGCAGCCATTTGGCTTAAATAAAGTGAATCTCCGACAAAATCTGCAACTTCGTCTATTTCAATATTTTGATAACAATGCCCTAAAATTACAGCATTTTTTTCTTTTTTTAATTTCAAAATATCATCTTTTAACATTTTATATGCCTTGTTTTATAATCATTTGACGTAAATACATGTTTAAACTATAATGTCCTCATAGATATTATATAATAAAAATACAAAATTCAGAATATATATATGTTAAATCAATTATTATCTCAGCTGGGTTCAGGTTCCAACAAAACAACTATCGGTGTATCAGTGTCACCGTCTGTTGGTTTGGAAATGATTGAAATAAATCCAAAAACAAAAACTGTTGAAAAATATTCATGTAAACAATTGGATTATGATTATTCAAAAAGAGAAATAGCTGATTATAACCGATTTATTGATGCGTTAAAAGAACTTTTTGAAGAATTAAAAATAAATCCAAAGAGTAATATTGTATTAACACTTCCATCTGTCCACTACGGTTTAATTTCACTTCCGATTAACTTGAGTGATGAAGGTGTTACAAGTGCTATTATTTCTGAAGTAGAACAATCTTCTTATATATTTAAACGTCAAGATCCTGTTGTAAGCTGGACAGATGCTTATAATTCAGGTGATAAAGAAAATCGTGAAATTGTATATGGCGCAATACAGCAATCAGCATTAGATGAAATTAATGCTGCTTGTGTTGAGGTAGGATGTAATTTAATCGCAATTGAAACAGCTCCGAATGCTTTATTAAAAACATTAAGCTTTAATCAATTGGCAGAAGAACAAATGGCGCCAAATACGACTTGGATTTTGATGGTTATAAATCAAAACAGCTATTCAATGATTACATTGAACGGAAGAAGTGTTGTTGAGTATAGAGAAGAACCTCTTGCGTTGCGTTCTTTTATCGGTGATGAAATTTATGAAGCAATTATATCTTCTGCTCAATTAACATTACAAACAGTTATTTCAAATTATCTATATATAGTGTCAGAAACAGATGTAGTTTCTGCTGAAGTTCTTTCTATGAAAATACCGTTTAGCGGTAATATCAAGTTTCTTGAAAGTAATAAATATGTTCAAAACACTATAATGCAGGCTTCATATAATATATTGCCAAATCTTGCAATAAAAACTACACCTGAAGTAATTGGTTCAGGTATATATCAAGTTTCGGACTATCCGTTTAAGTTTAATTTGTTAGGTCAAGGTATAAATGCTGACCAACTAGTTGGCGAAGGCGCACCGAAAATTCAAATAGGCGATAATGAAATAGAATTAAGTTCGTCATTTTTGAAAAAAACTGCAATAATAGCTGCTGCAATTATAATTATACCAACATTGATTATAATGTACATTTTAAATTTTATAAGCAGTGGACAACAGGAAAAATTAAATGAAATTAACAGTCAAATGGAAGCAAATAAAAATGAGCTTCAAAATTTTGAAGATGTAGATAAAGATAATGCATTTGACGTAAAACTTGAAACAAATACTGTTCAAGCATTTAATCGTACAAAAATGATTTATTATTCTGCAATAGGAGCAAATATACCATCAGATACTTGGTTAATTTATTTGAAGATATACGGACATAATAAAGTTGATATTATCGGTCGTTCGCAAACTGCTGATTCAGTTTATTCATTTTATAAAGGATTAAAAATGTCGGTTATTAATTCAGATTTGCGCATAAACCGATTGGAAATGTCAGCAGATTCTGTCGGTAATTTTGTAATAGAAGATTTAAATAGTATAAAACCGAAATTTTATGAATTTGAAATTACAAATTTGAACGAAGATGAATTAAAACAATTAGATGATGAATTGAACAAGGCTGATAAAGATAAAGATGGCAATCCGATAAATAAAGATGAAAATGCACCTAGAAGAAGACGCGGATTTTTGTTTAATGATTTCTTGCAATTGCCTGACCAAATATCACCTAAGTCATCTGATAATAATGGAAATGGTAATCCAAATCCTGAACAGCAAGGTGAACCTCCTAAAGATTTACCGGCAAACCTTGAGTCAATTGAAAAATTCTAATGAAGGTATAACTTAATGAAAGAATTGGAAAAATATAAAGAAGCATTAATGTATTTAGCACTGATTATTATTATAGCAGTGTTTAGTTTTAAGCAAATTCAACCAAAAGTTGTTTCAACTATTAATATTTTTGGTGAAGTTAAAACTCAAAAAGAAGCTTCTGAAGGTATTGCTCAACAATTATCAACCGCAAAACAAAAGGCTGAAAGAAAGAAAAAATTAAGAATGCTTGATGATATTACAAAAAAAATCTATCAGCCTAATGGTGCTGCAACAGACGCAGAATCAACATTTGCATTGTTGTTGGATGACATCATAGAAATTACAAGAAAAAATCATATAAAAACTCACTCAATTCAATCAACTCTTGACCCGGAAGATGATATTTTTATAAAAGGTGATAAGGCTCACTACTCAGCAAACAGATTGGATATGAAAATTATTACGGATTATACAGACTTTAAGTCTTTTCTTGAAGATTTATACAGGTATCCGTACTTGTTAAATATTAATAACTTTGAAATATATCCTTACTCAAAAAATAAAAGAATATTGTTGATAAATCTTTCATTAACACTATATGCTATGAAATCAGCAGAAGATACTGCTGCTGCCGAAAATGCCGAAAAACAAGAAGGTGAAGGTAACAATGAAACGCCTCAAGAACAACCTCAAGAGCAGCCTCAAGAGCAGCCTCAAAATGAAGAACAACCTGCTACACCTTAATATACGTTGTTTTAGCTTTGAAAATACTTATAGTTAATAGAGAACATTTTTTCTTTGTTTTTAGCACATGTTGCGCAAAATGGCGTTTCTAAGCAGACTTTTTTGCTGTAATCTGTAAAATCTGTTCCCATTCTGCCTCTGTAATCATTTGCGAGAAACGGACAAACATAAACCCCATTTTCTGTTAGAACTCTGCCTGTTTGACAATCTAAGTTTTTGTAATTATCTACAATATTTTCTTCCTTTGAATATTTATCGTAATATTCATTAATTTGAAAGTTATAATCTTCAACTGGAACTTCAATATTATCAAAAACTTTTTTGAAATTAATCAAAAGAGTTTTTTTGTCTTCATTATAATAATTTGTGACATTAAAAATAGGGTTGAAATCATATTTCGAAAGAGTTTTTGCCGCATGCATAATTTGCCTGTATGAACCTCTGCTGCGAATATCATCACTCTTTATTTCGTCATAATGGTCAATTGGCAGCATAAATATTATTTCTTTGTCGCTTTCATCTTCAACTTTTTTTAAAAAACGTACTTTTTTTTCATTTAAAAAAGAGCCGTTTGTGCAAATACACACATTGGTTACTTTTAAACAAAGTCTTAAAATAGCATTAAAATCAGGGTGCATCATAGGTTCTGCTCCTGTAAGATAAATGCAATACAAATTTTCCCCTTGAGTATCTATTAATGCTTGTTTAATTTTATCAATACTTATAAAATCTTTTGGCGCACGGGATTGCGGAAAATCTATGTAGCAATGCTTGCAATGTTGGTTACAATTTTTTGCAGTCATTTCTATAAAAAGATTGTTTAATTCTTTTAGTTCACATTTTGGAACCTGATATAGTTTTTCTAAATTCATAATTTAATCCTCTTTTTTACAATTATTTTAAAAGTTAAAAAGGGGATTAAAATTAGACAGGTGACTATAAATAAGGATAATTTAAGCAAATATAAATTTGCTGTTACCTAAATTTAGTGGTTTTAACATTTTTTCAACTTCTTTGGAATTTACAACCCAATTAATGCTTCCTTGTGCAAATTTCAAAAAATGATATGTAGATGCCATTGTTGCAATTTTTGATGCATCAAGTATGTTTAACATTGAAATATCAATAGTCATATTTGAAGACTTGCTTTTGCGAATAGTTGATTTAATATTCTCTAAAATTTTTTGTGGATTTTTTTCAATAGGATTGCTTTGAACTTTAATTTGTAACATAATTCTCTCTCTTATATTTTGTTTATCGTTCAAAACATTACAAAAATTTGAAGTTTTGTATTAAATTACAACTTTTGTATGAGATTATTGTATAATATAGAAAAGTGATGTGTGGAAATTTTTATGAAAACATTAAATTTAACAGATACAGCAAAAAATGTTTTAAATATTGAGGCTCAATCAATACTAAGATTAAAAGATAATTTAAGTGATAAAGAGTTAAATAAGGCTATTGATGCAATATTTAATTGCAAAGGCAGAGTAATTGTTACAGGTATGGGTAAGTCCGGTCATATTGGTAAAAAAATAGCTGCAACTTTTTCATCAACAGGAACTCCTTCATATTTTCTTCATCCTGCTGAAAGTACTCATGGAGATTCAGGTATAATAACAAAAGAAGATGTTATTATTGCAATTTCAAACAGTGGTGAATCTCAAGAATTATTAAATTTGCTACCACTTTTGAAACGTTTTGGTTTAACAATTATCGCAATGAGTGGTAATCCAAATTCTACACTCGGAAAAGCAAGTGATATTTTTCTGGATGTATCAGTTGAAAAAGAAGCATGCCCTTTAGGTAAGGCTCCGACAGCTTCAACAACTGTAACACTTGCTATGGGCGATGCTTTAGCTATGTGTTTACTGGAAAAACGTGGATTTACGGAAGAAGATTTTCTTATTTTTCATCCATCAGGAGCGTTAGGCAAAGGATTTACATACAAAGTTGAAGACCTTATGAGAAAAGAAAATCTGCCTATTGAAAATGAAAATAAATTATTTACAGATGTAATTGAAACAATTTCAGAACATAAATTGGGTCTTGCATTAATTGTTGATGAAAAAGGTCTTTTATCAGGAATTCTTACAGATGGTGATATAAGACGTAATTTAATAAAATACAAAAATATTAGTAATTTGAAAGTAACCGATGCAATGACAAAATCACCAAAAACCGTAAAAGCAGAGTCTTATGCTGCAAGTGCGTTGCATTTAATGGAAAAATATTCTATTACAGCATTACCAATAACCGATGAAAATGGAAAACCATTGGGTATTGTTCATATCCATGATTTATTGAAAGCAGGAGTAGTATAATGAATGATTTAATAAAAGAAAAAGCCTCAAAAATAAAATTGCTTGCATTTGATGTTGACGGTGTTATGACGACAGGTGAGGTTACTTATGACGAAAATGGTGTCGAATATAAATCTTTTAACGTAAAAGATGGGCATGGGCTTGTTAGAGTTCAAAAAGCAGGATTTATAACAGCTGTTATTACAGCAAGAAATAACGGGACTGTAAAACATAGAGCAGAAAATCTTCATATTACAGAGCTATATCAAGGTCAAAAATATAAACTTCCTGCATTAGAAGAAATAATGAAAAAATATAATCTTACTTACGAACAAGTATCATATATGGGTGATGATTTACCTGATATTTGCATACTTGAAAAAGTTGGCTTAAAGTGCTGTCCTAATGACGCAGTAGATGAAGTTAAAAGTATTTGTAACTTTATTTCAACAAAAGATGGCGGCAAGGGTGCAGTAAGAGAATTAACCGATTTTATTCTTGAAGCTCAAGGAATAGCAAAAGAATATACAATATCAGAAGGAAAATAGATAGGAGTTAAAAATGTACGAAGTAAGCGCACAAGTAGAATTTTCAGCAGCACATCACCTTTTATCGTATGAAGGTGGAAAATGTGAACACCAGCACGGACACAATTGGACGGTAGAAGTTACAGTTAAAGGTGATATTTTAGACCAAAGTAATATATTGGTTGATTTTAAAGCTTTAAAAAGAGATTTAAGATTGATTTTAGGTGAATTAGACCATAAAGATTTGAATGAATTACCTGATTTTAAAGATGAAAGTCCAAGCAGTGAGTTTATTGCAAATTATATTTATTATAAGATGAAAGAAAAATATGTAGAATTGTATAAGGTTTCTGTTTGGGAAACAAAAGAATCTTGTGCAACATATTACGAGGATAAATAATGGGAATTATTGAGGCAATAATTTTAGGTATAGTTCAAGGTTTGAGCGAATTTTTGCCAATATCAAGCTCTGCACATATAGTTTTTACATCAAACATATATTCTGTTTTAACAGGTACACCGCTTGATATTGAAACAAGTCAACATGTTTTTTTGAGTATAATGCTGCACGTTGGTACTTTGATTGCTGTAATGATTTATTTTAGAAAAGAATTATGGTCAATTACAAAATCATTTTTTAAAGCATTGTATAAAAGAGATTTTTCTGATGAAGATGCTTTATTAGGTGTTTATATTCTTGTAGGAACAGTGTTCACGGTGGCAATTGCATACCCATTAAAAGATATTACCGAAAAACTGCTTGTTAATCCTCAAATAGTTGCTGTTTTATTGATTTTAACAGGTTTTGTTTTATTTTTTAGTGAATTTAAGTCAAAGCATACAGATAAAAGTTCACAAAAACTTGACTTAAAAAAAGCAATACTTATAGGTATGGCACAAGGTATTGCTGGATTTCCGGGGTTTTCACGTTCCGGTTGGACAATTGCAACAGGATTATTTTTGGGTTTAGATAGGGTAAAAAGTACAAGATTTTCGTTTTTACTTGTAGTTCCAATTATTATTGGTGCTTCAATATTTTATCCTATACTTGAAATAAATCCGTCAGAGTTGGCAAATTATAATTGGCTTGCGATTATTCTTGGAACAATAACTTCTGCGGTAGTCGGGTATTTTTGTATAAAATATTTCCTAAAATTTGTTGCAAGATTTTCAATGAACTTTTTTGCATATTATTGTATAATTGCAGGTATGCTTATAATAGCATTCTTTACAGGAATTTATTATGGCGCGCATTAAAAAAAACTGAACTTTTTATAAAGTTCAGTTTTTTTTAATTATTTTTCTGTTTTTTCGTTATTATTAAATTCTAAAAACATTTGTTTAACAAGGTCATATCCTTGCAGTAATGTTTTGTAATTCATTTTTTCTGAAGGCGAGTGCATGTCGTAAATATCCGCAATACCCATTAATATTGGTGCAAATTTTTCACCGTGTTTATTTTTTGCATTTGCATAAACGTGAGTTTCAGCACCGGCATGGAATGAACCTATACTTGGTTTTATACCTGTTTTTTCACAAGCTTTTTTATACACATTTTCCATTGTTTTGTCATCAGATTTTTCAAATTTAGGTAATTGTTCTTCAAATGTTATTGCTGCGGAAGCTAATCCTTTATATTTTTCATTAAATTTAGCTATTTTATCTTGTATTAACTGACGAAGTTCGTTTTCTTTTTCTTGACTTGAACTTCTTATGGAATAAGTTGCTTTTGCATCTGTATTAATAACGTTTGTTACAGAATTATCTATGAAAAAGTCTGAATAATCATCAGAAACGATTTTATCTTCAACAATTCTAGCTGCTGTATTTTGAATATTACCGGCAATAATTGTACCAAGATTAATAGAAGTTACTGTACCGCCTTCATCTTTATGGTAAACACCTTGAGGTAATTCGCTTACTAATTCGGCAATCATTTTAGCAGCGTTTAATCGGTGTTCTTCATGAATATCAATTCCTGAATGTCCTCCATAAGGAGTTTTTACGGATAATTTTGCAAATGTATATCCTGCTCCTGCATTTTCAAATCTTCCGATTTTTTCGCCATCTAATACAAGAACATGTTTAGAATTAATCTCATCTAATTTTGCATTTTCAATACCTGACATGCCAAATTCTTCATCTCTTGTAAATATAATTTCCAAGCCGCCATGTTTTATGTCGCTATTTACAAGTTCATCAGCCAAACACAAGGCTGTTGCTATACCGGCTTTATCGTCAGCTCCAAGAGTTCTTTTTCCATCTGTTTTATAAAAATCACCTTCTTTAACAACATTGATAGGTGAAGAATCACCTACAACATCCATGTGAGATGACAGGAGCATTGATTTTTTTGTTTTATCAGTTGCAGGTATATTAATTTTTACGTTGCCATAATCGTCTAAACCAGCTTGAATTTTGTGTTTTGCGCAGTAATCCATAATCCATTTTGATACTTTTTGCTCTTTTAGCGATGGTGAAGGTATTTTTACTAAACTTTCAAATACATTTAATAATTTAGCTGAAGTTTCATTTAATTTTTCTTTAACAGGATTGGAATTAATTTTATCTGCATCATCTTTTTTTTGAGAACTTACAAATACGTCTTTATCCAAATTTAGTATTGGTTTTGTTATAAATTTATTTTCTGATTTGATATTATTTGCTTTATTTATATTAGTTAAATTGCCAGTAAAATTAACATTCAAGTTCATTTTTATTTCCTTTTTAATTACACACTACAAAACAATTACATTTTTTTAATTGCTATGAATGTTAGTAATTGCCAAAATTTATTGCTGCATGTACTATTATTTACAAAAATTTACAAATTAATCTGATGTGGTAATTAATTTAGTTTATTAAAAAATTAAAGTGCAACAACTAATAATTGCTGCACTTTTAGTGTGTGAAATGTGGGTGGGTTTAGGGTAAATGAAATAATATTTGTGTGTGAAATGTTTTTTTAAACTTTTTGGAATATGAAAATATATTCGTGTTGAAAGATTGAAAATCCTCCTGCTAATGCTCTATATCTCCATAAATTAGCTGTTTTACCTTTTGCTCTTTCGTTGCCTTGAATATCTTTTACGATTATTGATTTTAACTTAAAACCTAATTTTTTCATTCTATCCATGCATTCAAAGCCCAAAGGTTGAACTTCAGAATTTTTATAGCTGTCACCGATAATTAATGCTGCAAATCTACCTTTTTCAAGCATTTTGTATCCGTTTTCAGCAACTTTTTCAAACAAATCATAAAATTCTTCTGTTGATTCGCAATTAGATAAATCTTCTTTTTTATCAGAAAACTTAATTATATCATCATAGGGTGGGTGCAGGATTAGAAGTTGTGCTTTTTCTTCGCCCATAACTTCTAATCTTGCTTGGATTTTATCTAAAATTTCATTACTTGCAGAATCTCCGCAAATAATATTCATATCTGTAACCAATTCCTTTTGAGTAAATTTGTTGCTTACAGATTCTACTAAATCTTGTTTTAATTCGACACCAATACAGCGGCGATTTTCATTTAATGCTTCAATACCGGTTGTGCCTGAACCAAAAAATAAATCTAAAACAACATCACCTTTTTTTGTGTATCGTTGTAAAAGTTGTTGTGCAATTTGAGGAATATAATTTCCGTGATATTCGTTAGAATGGCCGCCTGTTCTTAAACGAGTCGGAAATTGCCAAAAAGTATCGGTTTTAATTTCAGGGTAATTTTTCCACTCTTTTAAATTAATATCGTTATAAGCAGTCGTTTTAATCGGATTTGTTGTAACGACATTTAAATTAGCACGTCCTTGTGCTTCTTTTAACTTAGTGTTAGCCATTAATCTTACTATCCTCTGTCCCTCTTTGTGTCTTAATAATATAAAATTTTTTTTACAACTTCATCAAGTAAAAAGAGGATATTAAAAAAAAATTCTACATAAAACAGAGGATATATTTACTTTATTTTAAATCTATTTTGAATTAAAATGCTTTTATGGCAAGAATTGAACAACTATCAAAAAATCTTATAAACCAAATAGCAGCAGGTGAAGTTATTGAAAGACCTGTATCTGTTGTGAAAGAACTTGTGGAAAATGCTATTGATGCCGGTTCTACAAAAATTAGTATTGAAATAAGTAATGAATGTAGGAATATTAGAGTTGCAGACAATGGTTCAGGGATACATCCTGACGATATTATGCTTGCATTCTCAAAGCATGCAACAAGCAAAATAAAAACAATTGATGATTTATATTCCATTGAAACACTTGGTTTTAGGGGCGAAGCTTTATCAAGTATAATTTCAATTTCTAAAGTAACTTGTACAACCAGAACTAAAGATTACGATTATGGTTTTAAAGTTGAATGTCATGACTCTGAAGTTAAAAAAACAAAAATTGGTTGCGCTGTTGGTACAATTATGAATGTTCAGGATTTATTTTACAATATTCCTGCACGTTTAAAATTTTTAAGAAATTCAAAAACAGAATTTTCATATATTCACGAGTTAATTCAGTCGCTTGCATTAATTAATTCAAACATTGCTTTTGAATTAAAAAACAATGATAAAACGGTATTAAAAACAAACGGTTTAGATAATCTTTTAAATACTATAAAGGAAGTTTTTTCACGTGATACATCGAATCATTTAAAAGAAGTTTTAAAAACGGATGAGCTTTCCGGTTTGAAAATTTCAGGATATGTTTCAACACCGGATTACACTCGTTCAAGTAAAAAGTATAATATTTTTATTAATTCCAGAATTGTTAAATGCCAAATTTTTCAAAAAGCAATAGATACCGCATATAAAAATCTTATTGCAAAAGGGAAATATCCGTTTGTTGTTTTAAATCTTGAACTTCCGCCAACTGATGTTGATGTGAATGTTCATCCGACAAAAAAAGAAGTTCGTTATAAAAATATTAACCAAATTTTTAGCTTTATTTATTCAGGGATTGATATGGCACTTTCTAATTTTGTAGAAAGACCTGTAACAGAAACAATTAGTGTTGTTGAATTTAAACCGTCAATTTCGTCAACAGTCCAAAAAACGTCGGAAGATATTTATGTAAGTGATTTAAAACCTGCACAAACAATCCAAGAAACATTTTTAAAACCGATAAGAGAAGTTTCTTCAAAAACGACGCAATCTAATTATCAACAGCCAATTCAGCAAAAAACTTTTGCTGATGTAAATGTTACACAGGAAGAAGAACCTGAAACAGATAAAATAATAGGTCAATACAAAAAAACATATATTTTGATAGAAACGGACGAAGGACTTGAAATAGTTGACCAACATATAGCAGAAGAACGTTATATTTATGAAAAATTAAAAACTCAAAACGAATTTGCATCACAAATATTGTTTTTGTCAGATGTAATTGAAGTTTCTCCGACAGAAGCACAATTAATTAAAGATAATAAAGATAAATTTGAGCATTTTGGGTTTGAAATAGAAGTTTTGAACGATAAAGAAGTAACATTTAAAAAAGTTCCGCAATTGTTGTCAAAAGTGAATACAAAAGAAATTTTAGCAGATATAATGGACAATCTTGAGGGGGATATAGCAGGGTTGGAAGAACATATTTTAATTACAACATCTTGTAAAGCAGCTGTAAAAGCAGGTCAAGAGCTTTCATTATTTCAAATGCAAGAATTAATCAAAAAATGGCGAAAATGTGAAAAACCATACACTTGTCCGCACGGACGTCCAATTTCTAAACTAATACCGCACAAAGAACTTGCAGGATTTTTCCAAAGAAATAAATAATATTATTTGCAAGATGTATTAGTTGTATAATCTAAGACTATATTTTTATCATTATTACAACGACCTGATGCGTCAGTATTTATATAATCTGTATTTTCGTTATATATAACCCAAGCTGCACACGCAGCCCCAAAACTAAAACATCTTTTATAATATGCATCCCTATTTGAATATGGTATTACTCCTAAATTATTTGTCCATATAAATATAAAAATATCCTTACCATAGGTATTTGGACCTTTATTTGGTCCATCTATATCAACATAAAAATTACCACATCCGCCTTCACCTTCATGACACACATCATAAGCATATACAGCAACAGATGCACCTGATGCTAAAATCATTTTGTAGTAATTTGCAACATTATCAATATAAGTATAACCGCTTGTTAAAGCATTAAAAGTATTTGATGCAAAACAACCCGATTCATTAGGTCCACATACTTTTGTTATTTTAAAAAACTCGGATATTCTATCAAAAGCCTTTTTGTTATCATTAAATGAGTTCCAAGTTGAGTATGCCCCATAAACAGCCTCTGCACGACCAAATGCATCGTTTAATTCCGAATGAATTTTTTTAACTTTTGAAATAATTTCTTTATTTCCTGTTGAGCTGTTCAAGTTTGGTAATGTCAATGCAGCAACAACACCGATTATACCCATTACAATCAATGTTTCTGCAAGGGTAAATGCAATTGCTTTAGAAAAAAGTGAACTGTGAACTGTAAATAATATTCTTTTTAACATGTTAGACTTCCTTTCTTAGTTTATTTATATTTTCGTCATACTGAGCGCTAGCGAAGTATCCAGTTGCTTTTTCTGTCTTGGATTATTCGGGTACGCACCGGCTTGTTGCTCCTACGGGTTTCACTCACTTACGTTCGTTTCACAACCTCTCATAAAACGATACTTAATCGTTTTATTCGGCAGAGTCGAAAATCCGCTAGATTCTTCGTCTATGTCCTTAGAATGACAGTTTGTTTTACTGTT
>DJYG01000044.1 GCA_002450015.1 Cyanobacteria bacterium UBA6984
GAGATTAGATAAATTTTTAAAAGTATCAAGACTAATAAAAAGACGCACCGTTGCAAACGAAGTTTCAGACACAGGCAGGGTTTATGTTAACGGTAATCCCGCAAAGCCTGCAAAACAGTTGAAAGTCGGTGATATTATTAAAATTGAATATCATAATAAAAACGTTATTGTGAAGGTTCTTATAATTCCGCAAAATAACGTAAGTATTCAAGAAGCACCAACTCTTTATGAAGTTATAGAAGGATAAAATTTATGCATGAATTATTTTCACAAATGAACAGTTATTTTCAATCACTAGGTATATACGGTTTAGCACTAAATTCTTTTGTAGAAAGTTTTTTCCTTGTTCCCCCTCCGGATTTTTTACTTATTGCAATGGATTTGGCAAAACCTGAAAAAGCGCTTTGGTATGCAACAGTATGTTCATTTGCGTCTATTTTAGGTGGATTGGTTGGATATTTAATTGGTTTAATAGGTGGAAGACCCGTTTTTAATTGGTTTTTCAGAAAAAATCCTGAACAATTTGAAAAAGTTGAAGCTCTTTATAATAAATACGGTTCTATTGCGGTATTTTTTGCCGGATTTACGCCAATTCCATATAAAGTTTTTACAATAGCAAGTGGTGTTTTGAATATGAATTGGTGGAAATTTACTCTTGCAAGTTTTTTTGGACGTGCGGGAAGATTTTTTGTCGTAAGTATTGTTTTAATGCTTTTTGGAGAAATGATTAAGCAATACCTTGAAATAGTTATTGCTGTTGTTTCCTTAATAATTGTTTTATTTTTTATTGTTTTATATTACAAAGGTAAAAAATCATTTAAGACAAATTTATCTGAAACAAAAACAGAAGAAGAAAAAGCAATTCACAATTTATAATTTTTTAAGCATCATTTTTGCCGGATAGTAATCCGGCAAAACTTCTAAACTTGTTTCAAATTCTCGTTTTGCCAAAATGTTGTTATTACATTTTAGGTGGTAATTGCCATATAAAAAATGTAGTTCAGGATCATTATAGCAGCGTTCTACGCCTCGATTTAAAAATATTTTTGCAACTGAAGGATAGTTATAATTTAATAATACTCTGGCTATAAATTTATAACTTTCTTGATTTATTTGATAAAAAATATCACAAGCGTTTATTACATTTTCTACTGATTCTGATAGTCCTGATTTTAAAAGCAAAGCAATATCGATTTCAAGAAAATTTCTTACCTGAAAATATGTTGGCATATACTGTATATAATTATTCATAAACTGAATAAATAAATATGCCCAATCTGCACGCATATCAATATCTCTTATTGGTGTGAAAATTTTTCTTGCTTCATTAACTTTGCCTTGAAGCATTTTACAATAGCCGTATTCAAGTTGATAGTTATTTTCTGCAAAAAAATTTTCACAATTGCTAAAATCAGCATTTACAAGATGCTTTTTTGCCTCTTTATAGTCCATCTTTTTCTGTTTTTTTCTTAATTACAACCTTTTTGGCAGTTTTAGGTGTTGGCATTAATTCGGATAAATTGCCTAAAGCTTCTAGGGAAATATTATCAGATTGTTTATTGGTATCTTGAATTTGTTGATAAACTTCTTCTCGATATATCTTTACATCTTTTGGTGCATTTATCGCAATTTTACAATTATCATTTTTTGATTCTAAAATGGTAATTTCTATTTCATCATTTATTATAATTTTTTGACCGTTTTTTCTTGATAATATAAGCATTATACAGGTTCTCCCTCACTTGTTTGAGGCTGGTTTTCAAATAAAGGTTTGGTTACATCAAAACCTGAACCAGAGAGAATAACTTGACCTGCATTATGATTTTTAATATTAAATACAATTGGCGCTAGCAAATTTACTGTTGTTCCTCTAGGATTATTGTTAGGAACATTTGCAATATTTAAAACAACTAAATCTTCAGCAGATTTAACATTTAATATGCTTTCTGCTTCATCAGGAAGTTCAAATACATATTCAATACCGAAAAATCCTGGGGAAGTAACTAAAAATGCCAGCTCCGGCGTTGTTGTTGATTGAAGCCATTTGAATAAAGATGCTTCTTTAGATTCAATTAAAATAAATTGAGTTTCTTCGTTGTAACCTAAAATAGGCATAGCGAAATTAAAGATTAAGTTTTCATCACCCTCTATTTCGCCAAATCTGGTTGTTTGAATTTTCATATTTTTCCTTTTAATTATTACCGCCTAAGCCAAAATTAAAATTTGGCATCATAGAATTAAACATCATTGTTTGCATCATTTCAGGTGTCATCATTTGTTGTTTATTGCCGTTACTGTTTGCATTTTGTGCTGCTTGCTGAGCCATCATAAACGGCAACATATTCATCATATTATTGTTCATCATCATGTTATTTTGATTGTTATTTTTTTCTCCAAAAAGAGCATCAATGTTTGGTTGTGACATTGCGGCCATTTGTGCCTGCATCATTTCACGTTGGATTTGTTGTTGATATTCTTCTCTTGTTAAATCAGGTTTATATTCACTTTTTACTTCTGATACAGTATTATCATCCGATGTTACTTTTGTTTCAGTATTTTGTGTTTGAACAGGTTGTGCTTGTTTTGCAATATTTGTTAAGCCTGCTGCATTCAAAACTCTCAATGCTTCAACTATTTCTGCATCAGTGGGATTAGATGATGAAGCAATTTTTATACCGTCAAAATTTAAACTTGATTTGTTTAATTTTGTTGAAAAGTTTTTAAAGCCTTTAAATTCATATTTATTTAATTCTTCATCAGAATTCATTTCTTTTCTTAAACGTTCAACTTTTTTTCTTTCAATTTCTTTGTTTAAGTTTGCAGAAAGTCCATTTCCATAAGGCGCTCTGATGAATTCGTCCAATTCTGTCAGAACTTCTTTTGGTTTTTGTTCTTTTTCTTCATGTTGGTTAATATAGCAATTTGCGGGGTCTTCAATACATACCAATCCTTTTTGAGCATATTGTCCAATTGTATTATTTGGATTCAATGAGTATGCTTCTTTATAAAGGGCTTTAGCTTTTTGGGCATCTCCAGCTTGGGTAAAAGCCATTGCCATATAGTATATTGCAAGTTGATTTTTTGAATTTTTAGGACTCTTTTTTAAATATGGATACAACTCTTGCAAACATCCAATATAGTTGCCTGATTTATATTTTTGAATGCCTTTTGCAACTTCAGGCGTGATTGTTTGATGATAGTCTGCTGCAAAGGCACATGTTGACATTAATGCTAATATTGCAAATATTGAGAATATTTTTTTTATCATAGTGTATTACTCCCTTATAGTAATTTTAATGATTTTCACGCAAAAATCAACTTTTTAACATTATATAACCTTTTTAGGATTATTATATAGTTTAAAAAGCTGATTTTATTGTATTTTAGATTTAAATATTAATTGTGAATTTATTTTAAGTTACAGTATCATTGCAACAACCATCAGAACAAACATTCCAATTTGCATTGCGGTTGCCATTTTTTGTTGAAAACCATTTGAGTCGTATTTTTTTGCGCTCTTTTGTGCATTTACCGCACTTGAAATACGTTTTAGACGAGTAGTTTCTTTATCGTTAGAAAAATTTGAATTAAAAATAGTATTTTCAAGTCTGCTAAGTCTGTTTTCTACTGTATCGTTTGAAAAACTTTGTTTAAAGACATTTTTTTCCAATTTATTTAATTTTGAACGAAAATCTCTATCGGCTATTTTTCTGTCAATTAAATCACCTTTTTGCGAATGATAAAATGTGTCTGTGCTGTTTTGTGCAAGTGAATTTGGTGAAAAATAGTTATCTTGTTCATCATAGAAGTAATTTTGTTCTTCAAATTCATTTTGTTTTGGTTTGTACGCAATTTTATTTTTAAGCCTTTCTACCCTTTCAGAAAGAGCGTCTTCATAGGTTTTTTTGAAGATTTCTTTTTCTAATTTTGAAAGTCTTGAGTTAATGTCTAAATTCTTGTAATTTTTACCAAAGATTTGTTCTTCAATTTCATTAACAGCAGGATATTCAATTTTTGGATTATCAGGCTCAATGTATTCTTGTTCTGATGATTGAGCTAATTTTTTTTCATTATAATTATCTTCTTCAGCAAAAGTATCTCTTGTCGGGGTGATTTCTTGTCCCATTTGATTTGCTGCAATATCATCGGAAAGAGCAGAAAGTCTTGATTTAACGCTTCCTGATTTTGATTGTCCGTAAACTTGTTCTTCTATTCTTGACAAACGCTCTGTATCGCTTTGTTTTGTATATTCAATTCCGAATAAATTGTTTTCTATTCTGCTCAGTGTTTGAGAAGTTTTGCTTTGTGCAAAACAATTGTTTGAAAGTAAAAAGATAAACAATATTGTTGTAAATAATTTTCTCATATAAACCCGCCCCCTGAAGTAATATTAAACTTGCTTTTTAAAATATTCCATTAATCATTCAAGCGGTATTTAAAATTGCAAAAATAAGAAAAAAGTAGTAAAGAAAAAGGACGAAACTTTGTAATCAATTTACGTCCTTGGAAAATAAAGAAGATATGTTAACTGATGATTATGATTTTAATTCAATTGTTAGCGCATTTGATAAGGCTATACCACCTTTTACAGAAGGCATATTTACAATTTTTCCGTTAATATACATAACCGTTGAACCTCCTCCATCAAGGTTCATTGCGTTTATACATCCTATTGATTTCATAAATCCAGCAAGTTCTTTTAATGTCATTCCGACAGATGCGCCTTCCCTACCGTCAACCGCAACCATAATTAAATTACCGTCTGCTGTATAGCCTATTGCAGTTCTTGGATTTTTACCACCAATTGCGCCAAGTTTTTGTTCTGTAATATCAATAAAAATTTCACCATTTTTAACTAAATAAGGTCCACCGCTAATTATATGGTTGACATTATCCCAACCGGGAATTGTTTTTATATCCAATGAAGCTTTTTTAGCTTTAAAAACACTTTCTAATTTATCTTTAGGACCTACTATTACATATCCGTTTGGCGGAATTGGTAACGCTTGAGTTGATACAGACGCAATTTTATTATCTTCAATTGCCATTTGAATACCGTATTTAGGAGTTTGTGGTGCAAATGCTCCCCATTCCGGAGTATATGCAATAACATACGTTGATAGCATTCTTGGTTGATTTATATTATCAATTTTAATATCACCTTTTGTTGTTTTTAATTTTGCATTTAATTCTATTCTTGCCATATCAAATCCGTTATCAAAAATTCCCATTGCTACACGGTTATATATTGGACCTGTATATAATTTTTTATCAATCATAAGAGTTCCTAATGGTACTCCTGTTTGCGGTTTAAAATAAGTTCCATTTATTGCCACAATAGAATTTGTTTTTTTTGCAATGCTCGTAATAGTTGATTTGGAAGCTAATCTTTGGGATGAAAGCTGAGGAGTGATTGCTATATCTGAATTTAATTTTTGGTTTACTTCTACTACATTTAACCTTACAGGACGACCTTGATATACTTTTGTTAATTTAATATGTTTTATTCCTGGTGCAATATCGTATATTAAACTGTTTTTATACCTATTCCTTACACTTTTATCAAAATCAGTTGAAATTGTTTTAATGTCATCTTTGACACGGCTGCCTGCTATTATTGGTGATATAGTTCCACCTTGGGCTATACGAAGTTCTTGAGCAACAAGGGGAGGACTTTTTATAAAACTGCCAATAGTTGATGTTAAAGCTGCAACTATCGACAAATTAATCGCGACGGTTAACATTTTACGTTGATTTAGACTTAAAGTTTGTGTATTCATAATTTCACCATAAAGACACAGCTTCTAAAGGGTTTTAAAAAAAACTCTTTAAGCATAGTATGAACCTCTGAATACCTTTTTTTTGAGAAGTGGTGCATTTTATTAATGCATGGGGAATAACACTTCGGAGCGTTTTTTAGGGTAACATATAATCTTTTTCTTTTGAGCTTCGCTCTACTAATATTGTAACATGATTTTAACACTTTCTCAAGTGCATGAAAGTCGCTAATATCAATAATTTTACAATTCTTAATAGTGTAAAATCCACTATTTATGCGGGTTTGGTGTTATTTTTACAATTTTACGTAGCGTTTTAAATCTTTGTCAAAAGTCAATATTTTAAGGTGTTTTTTATTAATTATCAGTTTAATAGAGTTGTTAATATCCGTTCTTAGAACCTTTGATTTTCTCAAAGTGTTCAGTGTCAATGCATGTGGGTGATTTTTATCATTATGTGCCGATGAAATAAGAATATATTGTGGATTTAAACTTTCCAGCATAGTTTTGTCAATTACGTTCTTTGCTCCGTGGTGACCGAGTTTGAGTATTGTAATATTTTTAGGTAAATCATTTTTAATTTTATTATAAGCTGTTATGCCAGCATCACCCATAAAAAGCATTGAAAAATTGTCATATTTTACACTTGTTATGATTGAATTTTCATTATCATTATTTTTTATACCTGAAATATAATTTTTGATTTCAAGGTTAGGTTCAGAATAAATTAAGCTATTATTTTTTGCTAAAGTAAGTGGTTTAATTGTTTTGATAATTTCTTTTGAAACGACAGAATTAGCATTTAGTGAATTTATATAAGTATTTTTAATTTTAGCGTTTTTGTACAAATCAACTGCTCCGCCAGAGTGGTCATTATCAAAGTGACTAATAATCATGCCTTCAAAATTGTTGATACCTTTGTCTTTAAGATATTTTAATATGATAATTTCAGCTTGTGATTTTCCTCCTTTATAACCTGATTTTGCTGTATCAATAATAAAATACTTATTTTGTGGTGTTTTAACAAGAAATGAATCTGCATTCCCAACCGAAAAAGCTGTAATTTCAAGATTATGATTTTTAATTGGAATTATTGATATGATTAAAATTAAGGAACAACCTGCAATTAAATAACATATTGTTTTAGAAAATTTCTTTATTGTAAGAGTAGTCAAAAGAACTATTGTATAGAACAATATAATTTGCAATATATTTGGGTGAGTAGTTGTTATTAGCGAGTTTGGAAGTTGTGAGAAATGTTTTGATATTGCAACAAGCAAATTTATAAAAGGATTAATTATTAAATCGAAAAATTTGCAAGAAAAATCAGATATTTGTGGAATAATTGCTATAATTGAACTTATAAATCCTCCAAAAGAGATAAAAGGTAAAAAAGTTGCAATTATTCCGTTTGCAAAAACAGAATATAAACTAAAAGTATTAAAATAAAACATTTGCAGTGGTGCAACCCAAATTTGTGCAATAAACGGAATTAAAAAACAATCTTTAAAATACCCTGTAATTTTGTTTCCTTTGTGTACAAAGATGTTTGCAGAAACTAATAATCCGAAAGTTACTATAAATGAAAGCTGAAATCCAACATCATTTATATATGCAGGGTTATAAATGAGCATTAGCATTGCAACCAGTGACAAAAGAGCAATTGAATGAGTATCTCTGTCAATTAATTTGCCCAAAAGAACAAATAAAATCATTATTGTTGCTCTGATTATAGACGCTCCAAGTCCTGTCATCATTGCATAAAGTATAATTACAAACATTCCGCTAACAATTGTTAATTTATAGGGTGCTTTAAATAACGTATTCAATAAAAAGAACCAAAATCCGTATATAAAAGCTACATTCATTCCGCTTGCAGCAAGAATGTGTAGTAAACCGGAATTAATAAACGCACTTTTTATATAATCCGGCGGAGCGACAGCATCATCACCAAATACAATTCCTCCTAAAATCTCAAGATTAGGGCTTTTTAAATATTTTTTATGTGTATCAAGTATTCTATATCTTATGTTATTCAAATTTTGGAGAAATTTCCATTTAAAGGTTAAATCGTGGTTAATTTGTTGAATATCATTAATATCTGCATATAAAACAGTGAATGTGTCAAAATTTTTTAAATATTTACCATAATCAAACTGAGATGGATTTACAGCCTCGAAAGGTGTTCTTAATTTTCCGGTTATATTGTAATAATTTCCAATTTTTAAATTTGAAAAGTTTTCATTTTTATCATAAACCGTAACAAGAGTTTTACCTTTATCTGTCTGAAAGAAAAATTTTGTTCTGTCTGAAAAATTACTGTTTGGAATACTTACAATTTGACCTTCAAAAGAAGATTTTTGTGGTGCGAGTTGTGCTAAATCATCTGTTGATTTAATTCTTAATGAACAATTTATAAAACCTAAATAAAATATAAAAACCCAAAATAAAGCCAGCTTAAACGATATATAATTTTTTAAAATACCTATAATTCCCAAAAAAGAAACAATAAAGCACAAGATAAGAGCCAAGTTTGTAAAATAAGAATAAATACCCATTACAAATATAATGGCAGTCATAAGCATTAAAAAATTTTTATTTTGAATTGTGTAATTAAGAATATTTCTTATCATACTTTTCAAAATCCGCTAAAAACTCCGCCGGAGTTTGATTATAAAACTTGGCTATTTTAATTAAAACATCAAATGATAATTTTCTTTTATCATTTTCATATCTTGATAAAGTTGAAGTTTCTATTTCTGCTTCAAAACAAAAGCGGTTTAAAGATAAACCTAATTCATCTCTCCTAAATTTATTGTATTTCATTAATCTTTGCGTATAATTCATACAATGATTATCTATTGCAATTTGGCAATAGTCATTACCATTTGGCATAATAGTTGACAATTGTGTTAAACAGTCGCATAATAAAGCTAAAAAGAAGGTTTTATGGAACATTTACATAATAATCATAATCATAATCATGAACATATAAACAGTGAAAATGAAAAGAAGACGCTGATAGTTATAATTTTTACTCTTATAACAATGATTGCAGAAATTTTCTTTGGCATAATCAGTAATTCTATGGCGCTTTTGGCAGACGGATGTCACATGGGAACACATGCTTTTGCACTTACAATTGCATTTTTAGCGTATGTTTTTATAGAAAAAATTCAAGATTGTAAAAATTGTGAAATAGTTTCCGAAAAAATATCGGCATTTGCAGGTTATACGAGTTCTTTGTTTTTATTATTAACTGCATTTTGGATAATTTATGAATCTTTTGACAGAATATTTCATCCGTTAAAAATATCTTTTAATGAGGCGATATTTGTTGCAATTATTGGTTTGATTGTCAATTTTGTTTGCATTTTTATTATGGAATTTGGAAATAAACATGAGAATGAAGATTACAATTTCAAGGCTGCATATTTTCATATATTAACAGATGCATTAACTTCAATTTTAGCAATAGTTGCTTTAATTGCAGGTAAATATTTTGGTTTATTTTTCTTGGATTATGTAATGGGCTTTGTGGGCGGTGCTTTGATTTTAAGATGGAGTGTCGGCTTAATAAAAGACACTTCAAAAATTCTGCTTGATGTAAAAATGCTAAAGTAGAGCTATTTAGGAATATTTATCCTTAAAAAATATATTTGTAATTTAAATAAAAAACAAACAGCGCACAAAAATGCTGTTCTGTGAC
>DJYG01000058.1 GCA_002450015.1 Cyanobacteria bacterium UBA6984
AATCGGGTTGTGGTTTTTGTGAAAGAGGATTTTCGGTAGGGTGAAACCCGTAAGGTGTCGGTCGGACGTTTTACCTCTCACAAAAACATTCACTGGATGTTTTTGTTCGGCAGAGTGCCGACACCCCGAATAATCCGATAACTTTTGCCACCAAAAGTTTCCTCCGTCCGAGTAGGACAATAAATAAATGTTTTAATAGTTAACAATAAACTAAAAGACTGGATTCTGGTTTTGATGCATCTGGTAATCCATTGCCTTGCAAAATACCTACCTTTTCTTGCGGAGCTTGGATATTAACAACAGGTAACATGGATTATTTAAAAACAACTGATGGCAAAACTTGTCCTGATAAAACAACTATATTAGACGGAGTTTCAAATATTTCCTGCAAATAAAAAGAGTCTTTTTTTTAATGTTAAAGACTCCAAAGAATAGCTGGAAGTATGAAAAAGATTTAATTATATTTAACGTCTTTTTCATTATTTTAGCAATTAGTCAAATGGTTATAATTTAGAATAATATTACAGAAAGCAGAGCAGATAATATAAGGGCTGTATTGTAATGTAAAAATGTCGGTATGCAAGTATCCCAAACATGGTTATGCTGTCCGTCAGCATTCAGACCTGATGTCGGGCCAAGTGTTGTATCGGATGCCGGTGAACCGGCATCACCAAGAGCCGCTGCTGCTGCTATAATTGCTACTGTTTGAGCTGGATTAAAATTTAAGCTTATGCACACAGGTACAAATATAACCGCCAAAATCGGTATTGTACCGAATGATGTGCCAATTCCTATTGTTATAAACAAACCTGTTAATAGCATTAATACACTTGCAATAAGCTTATTTGCAGGAATAATAGTCATTATTGAACTTACAAAAGTTTCTATTCCGCCTGTTGTTTTAAGCACTGCGGCAAAACCAGCAGCTACAAGCATTACAAACGCTATATAGCCCATCAAGCCTACACCCTCATCTATCAAATTATCCATTTTATGATGTTTTATTGTCCCTGTTCCAAAAATTATACCAAGTCCAACTAATGCACCGAGCGGTAATGATTTTGTTATAAGCTGAATAATTAATGTTGCAAATGCCGCAAACAATGTTATGTAATGCTCTTTTGTAAATTTATCCACGTCTTGTTTATCAATTTGTACTTTAGAAGTTTCAATATTTTTATATTCTCTTGGACTTCTATATGAAACAAAAATTGAAATTAACAATGCAATGAACATACCTATTCCGAGCAAAGTAGTATATTTCCATATATCACCTTTTACAATGTTCATTCCGTTTTGAACTATATTGTCAGCAATCAAGCCTTGAAAAATCAACCCAAAACCGGCAGGAACAACTATATAAGGCATTTTTAATCCAAATGTAAGACAGCACGCAACTGCACGTCTGTCAATTTTTAAAACATTCATAATATGCAACAAGGGTGGTATTAAAATTGGTATAAATGCAATATGTACCGGAATTAAATTTTGTGATAGCATTGCTATCATTGTTAAAATTACAAAAAGAATATATTTATTATTTTTAATTAATTTAGATATTTTATTTGCTAAAATATTTGCAAGACCTGTTTGAGTCATTGCAGCGGCAAATGCTCCTAACAGAATATAACTCAATGCTGTTTCTGAATTGTTTCCCATTCCTGAAATAAACGTATTCATAACATCTGTAATATTCATTTTTGCACAAACACCCGCAATAATTGCTGAAATCATTATTGAAAGCAAAACATTAACCTTGCATAAACATAAAATGCAAAGTAATGTTATTGAAATTAATACAGGATTAAAAAAAATCGTGCTATCCATAATTTAAGGATAGCACGAAAATTTTTATAATGTTATATTATTGTCCCGGAGTAAGCTCATAAGGACTGTTTGGTTTAAATTTATTCTTATAAACTTCTACGTGTGATTGGAATACTTCAGGCAATTTTTCAGGCATTTGAGCTTTTGCCTGTCTTCTTAGCATACCCGTATAAACGATTTCAAAATGTTTTGCTTGAACATATTCTCCAATTGCTTCAGGTTTAATAGCATCGTTTTCAACATCAAGAATTTCCATTTCAACAGGAACTTTTTCTGCATAAGAAACCAAAATTGCACCTAAATATTTTTTGTAATTTGGCGAAATATCAGGTGACATAACAGTCATTACAACGTGATATTTATCTCTGTTTGCCGGATAGAAAAATCCTTCTGAAGCATAATGCATACTATCCGGAGCTTTTGTTGCATTAAAGTTAAAATCCTTAAGAGATTCTAAATATAATTGCTTAATCCAATTTTCTCCGCCACCTTCAAACAATCGTCCAAAGTATTGTTGTTGCTTTAATTTGTACCCAAACTGAATAGCATAAAGATTAAACATTGCACTTCTTGCAGCAGGATTTGAGTCTAAATTATTGCTTAAACATTTTTTAGATGTATTTGCTGCACTTTTAAGAATTCTTTCAACATTTGTTTTTGAAACTCCTGCATAAGCTGCGGCAAATAATCCCGCATCATCAAACATGCTAAAACGACCGCCTACACCGTCATGAATATATAATTCTTTAATGTAATTGTTATCTTTACCATTTTTTAGACCAATTTTTCCACGTAAATTTTTTTCATTTGGTGTTTTATCAGTACAAATTGCAAAATGGCTTTGTGCAGCCTTTAAAGCCTCATTGTTTGATAACCCCTTTGATTTGTAATAATCAAAAAGCATTTTTTCAAATCGTAAAAACCCGTCTTTTGTTTCAAACGTTGTACCTGATTTTGAGACTACTAAAAAATTTAATTCATTTACAGGTTTGCCTACTTCAGCAAGAAAATTATTAAAGCTTATCGGATCAATATCTGAATAGAAATATACATTTCCTTTGTTACCTACACCATTCATATTTAGTAAAAATTCTGCCGTATGTTTTGAGCCGCCAATACCTAGAACAACAAGTGGTCTTTCTGTTAAATCTTTTCTTGATTTAAGTGTTTCAGCTTGTAAATATATCTCATCCAAGTGAGATTTTGTACCACGCTTTGCAAGTTGTTCTGATGGTAAATCCACCCATTTTAAAAATTCTTTTGGATTATTTTTTCTTGATGAAAAATCTTTCAATACTTTGTACATCAAAGAATCATAATACTCTTGAACTTCTTCAAAATTGTACATATTTGTTCGATTATCTTTTTGAAAAACAAAAACTTGCGTTAATGGTGATTTTAGTTTTTCAATTTTTTTTATTTGACTAACCGTCGGTTGTGGTTTTGTTTGAGCTTCTGCAACGAGATTCACTTTTTCCATATCCGGATTTATCATCATTGCAAATAGTAATTCTGATAACATCTTACCTCCTTTTCATTTCTAATTATATATAGTTGTATCTTCCAGTAATTTTAATTCAAAAGGACTATTTGCCGGAATTGAAATACTTCCACCCTTTGAAAACATTGCAAATAATGGTGAACCCATAACATTAACCCCCAAGACAAGAACTCCTGTTATTAACGTAAACGGACTAAATATAATTGTTACGTTGTCACCTGCAAGTTTTTTTGTCTTTGACCACATTTTATCGTAAAATCTTTTCCCTGGTTTTATTGATTTTGCTATGTTTTGCCAATATGTCCTTTTACCTTTTATATTGTTAAAGTATATATTTTTATAATTTGTTTTAGTTACTTTTGCATTAATTTCTTGTGTTCTGCCATTTACTGTAACATTATCAACTTTTATAACTAAAAGACCACCGTTACCTGTTATTTGAGGAGAATGCGAATCTACTACCACACCGACAAATCTCGTATTTTCCGGCAAAGAAAAAAATTTTGTCTTAATTGGTTTTGCAAGTCTAAAGTATATTTTTGCACCGACAGACATTCTGTCAGAAATTCCTGAAGTTAGTCGTACTGTAAATTTTGTACCCCTTTTTAATGTTATTTTTTGTCCATTTGATTTTGGCAGTGTTTTAACTTCTTTTAATTGTGGTGTAGTCTGAGTTGTTATAGGTGCTGAAAAATTCTCATTAGATTTCAATGGAATATCATTTTTTAAATTATCCGGTAAAGGCGGTAGTAAATCTTGTTCAATTTTTTTTGGATTATATTTTTTTCTTATTTCTGAATCAACAGAAGTATCTATGTCTAAGACAGCACATGCCGGCAGACACAGATAAAAAATTGATATAAAAATTATAAATAGTTTATTTAAGAATATCATTAATAGCCTTAGCCGCTCTTTTTCCTGCACCCATTGCGTTTATCGCAGTTGATTCTCCTGTTGGTGCAACATCACCACCGGCATAAACTCTAGGAATAGATGTTAATCCTGTTTCCGAATCAATTGTAATATATCCTTTTTTATCAGTTGTAATTTCTAAACCATCTGCTTGAGCTGATTTTTGAATTATAGGATTTGGACCTGTTCCTAATGCAACAATTACAGTATCGACATCAACGATTGTTGTTTCACCTGTGCCAACCGGTCTTCTTCTACCGCTTTCGTCAGGTTCTCCAAGTTCCATAACCTCCAGTTTTAAACCTGTAACATATCCGTCTTCACCAAGAATTTCCATCGGAGAATGAAGAAGTTTAAATACAACACCTTCTTCTTTTGCATGTCTTACTTCTTCTTTTCTTGCCGGCAATTCTGCTTCTGTTCTTCTATATACAATAGTAACATCTTCAAAACCTGCTCTTAAAGCTGTTCTAGCAGCATCCATCGCAACATTACCACCACCTATAATAGCAGCTTTTTTGCCAACTCTCAATGGTGTAGGGTATTTTTCATCATTTGCATGCATTAAGTTAACTCGGGTCAAAAATTCATTTGCGGAATATACTCCGTTTAAATTTTCACCTGCAACTCCCAACATTTTTGGAAGTCCTGCTCCGGAACAAATAAATATTGCATCATAACCATCTTCTTCAAGCTGTTTTAATGTTATAGATTTACCAACAATTACATTTTTGTTAAATACTACACCCATTTTTTTCAAAGCTTCCAGTTCTCTATCTAAAACTGTCCTAGGTAATCTGAATGGTGGAATTCCATATCTTAATACACCGCCAAGTTCGTGTAAAGCCTCAAAAACAGTAACTTCATGACCTGCTTTTCTTAAATCTGCCGCTGCGGTTATACCTGCACAACCAGAACCGACTATTGCAACTTTTTTACCGCTTGGCTTTATTTCTGTTTCAGCAGCTTTTGTTGCATCACCAACATATCTTTCCAATGCACCGATTGCAACAGAATCACCTTTTATGCCTAGTACACACTTACCTTCGCATTGTCTTTCTTGAGGGCAAACTCGACCGCAAACTGATGGAAGCATGCTTGATTCTCTGATAATTTCTCCCGCTTTTTCTATATTACCATCTTTTACCTGTTGAATAAATGCAGGAATATTAATATTGACAGGACATCCGGAAACACATCTTGGATTTTTACAATTTAAACATCTTGATGATTCAAGTTTTGCTTGTTCGTCTGTTAAATTATCTTCTACCGGATTGAAATTTGTTTTTCTCACCATTGGGTCTTGTTCGTGTTGTCTTTGTCTTTCCACTGCCATTTTCTATTCTCCTATGTTTTTCTTTAATTTTAAACATAAAAAAATGGTTATGCAAATTTTTTACAATAAAAAAGGTATCTTTCGATACCTGAGAATTTATAATAAGAGTGATTATGAAATTTATTATGCAAATGTTTTAAATGAATCTTCAACGTTTTTCTTACATACACTTTTAACAGCTTCCATTTCTGTTTGTATTGCGTTATGCTCTGTATCAAGCTGTTTTAATCTCAATTCCAAATCTCTGTCTTGAGCCTGAGTAATAGAAGTTTTAGCGTTAATATTATTCATTTCTTGTTCATATAAATAATTTTGATATGTATATTCATTCATCGCGTCATTGTAAGCTGCCTCATCAGTAATCGTATTTGTAGTTACCGAAAATGTAGTACTGCTTCCGCTTGCTGGGGTGTGAGTAAAGCTTTGAACACGATTTTGCAAATCACGATTAATAGTACAAGGTGAATAGCTATCTTCTTTATACACATCAACATCTTGAGCCGAATAGTAAACTACTGCATTTGATTTTGCATCATCTGCGGTTGCAATTGCAAGTTCTTTGTTTGTATAGTATTGATATTTTGGAACAGCCTCTGTACCAACATTAATATAATAAATATCTCCTGAATCAGGCATATCTGATTGAAGAATGTTTACAGCATCACCATGAATTTTTTTAGCTTCAGCATCAGAAGCATCATATTTTATAGGTTCATAAGATTTACCACTCTTTGTTGTTATTAAGTAATCTCCTGATGCAGTCTTTGAAGCCTTTGATTTTTCATTATCACTACATGCCGGCATTCCTAATTCTACAGTTTTATATGAAAATATTACAGAATATTCGCCTGTTGGTTGACCGCTTTCATATATCGGAGATATTTGAGAAATTGTTGCTTGGTCATTGCCTCCGGGCATCATGAATGTATATTGTATTTTTGTGTAATCTTGGGTTTTAGGTGGTGTTGGCACTTTAAGTGTCAACATTTGATTATACAAATTTGCAGATTCATTCGATAACTCGGTTCTTTGTTGATTAATCTGCTGACCTTCGTACTCGATATTTGTTTTTCTTGCAGTCAGGTTCAAAAACCTTGCCTGCGATGCTGCCATGCCCATAAATATCTCTCCATGCTATGTCATTCTTTACATCGGTATATTTAATGATGATTTTTAAAAAATCAACATAATATCCTCTATTTGATGTAAATTAATGTTAAATATTTTATTATTTTCTTGCTATATCTGCATTATAAAATATGCAAATGTTTAAATAAACAATCTACAATACAATAGAAAAATGCCAACCTTTACTCGGTTGGCACCATATAGCATGGAATATATAAAAATAAACCATATTTGAATTATAAAAAACAAATTTATTTTAATAGTTATGCAAAGGTTTTAAACGAATCTTCTACGTTCTTTTTACATACAGATTGAACAGTTTCAATTTCTGTTTGTACTGCGTTATGTTCTGTATCAAGCTGCTTTAATTTTAATTCGAGTTCTTTATCTTGAGCTTGTATTATTGAAGATTTAGCGTTAATGTTATTCATTTCTTGTTCATACAAATAATTTTTGTATGTATATTCGTTCATCGCGTCATTGTATGCGGCTTCATCTGTAATTGTATTTGTAGTTACCGAAAATGTAGTACTGCTTCCGCTTGTTGGGGTGTGAGTAAAGCTTTGAACACGATTTTGAGCATCACGATTGATTGTACAAGGTGAATAACTGTCCTCTTTATAAGTTTCAATATCCGATGCAGTATAATAAGTAACTGCATTTGATTGAGCTCCATCTGCCGTTGCAGCTGCTAATTCGCTCGATTTATAATATTGATATTTTGGTGCAGCTTCTGTACCAACATTTACAAAATAAATATCTTCTGTTGTAGAAGAACCTTTTAAAATATCAACAGCATCATGGTGCAGTTTATATTGTTCTTTTTGTTCTTCTGTACCTGTTTCACTACCTATATATTTTATAAGTTCAAATTGTTTACCTGATGTTGTTGTAATATTATATACCGGATTAGCTGAAGTTCCACTATTCCTTGCTGCAGGTTTTTGATTATCTGTACAAGGAGCCATACCTAATTCAACTTCTTTGTATGAGAAATTGACCGTATATTGATCGCTTGTTCCAATACGCACAATTTGAGAAATAGTTGCTTCATCATTACCACCCGGCATCATAAAGGTATATTGTATTTTTGTGTAATCACTTGTATTTGGAGGTGTTGGAACTTGAAGTGTTAACATTTGATTATACAAATTTGCCGACTCATTTGATAACGCTGTTCTTTGTTGGTTAATCTGTTGACCTTGATATTCTATATTTGTTTTTCTTGCAGTCAGGTTCAAAAACCTTGCCTGCGATGCAGCCATGCCCATAAATATCTCTCCATGCTATATCATATCTTTACATCGGCATGTTTAATGATGGATTAAAAAAAATCAACATGATTTCATACATTTGATGTAAATATTTATTAAGGTGTTATGGTTATAAGCTATTATCAGAGCCATTTTTAAAGTTACTAAAGCACTGTTGTGCTAGGATATTAAGTGCATTTTTTAAACCCACATAAAACTTACTGCACTGGAGCCTTAGTATCATAATGCTTTTTTATAATGTATTTGTATTTAAATTTTTAAGTGGTATATAATTTATATAGATAACAGATAGGAAAGGTACAGTAATGGAAAAGAACAACGAAACTTTACACATATTAAGACACTCCGCTTCGCACATTATGGCTCAAGCGGTTCAAAGTTTGTTCCCGCATGCTAAATTAGCAATAGGACCGGCAACTGATTCGGGATTTTATTACGATTTCGACTTGGATGAACATACTTTTACGCAAGAAGATTTGGTTAAAATTGAAGAAAAAATGAAAGAAATTTTAAAGCAAAATCTTTCATTTGAAAAAGTTTTAGTTGAAGATGTAGATGCAAAAGTTGCAGAATTTAAATCTCAAGGTGAAATTTATAAGGCAGAATTATTGGAAGAACACAGAAATGATGCTCCAACTTTATATTTAACAAAAGACAAAGATGGAAATGTCTTATTTAACGACCTTTGTGCAGGACCTCATGTCCCAAATACAAGTTATATCAAAGGTAATGCTATAAAATTATTAAAAATAGCAGGTGCATACTGGAGAGGCAATGAAAAAAACAAAATGCTTCAACGTATTTATGCAACTGCATTTTGGAATAAAGAAGATTTAGAAAATTATTTACACTTGCTTGAAGAAGCTGAAAAACGTGACCACAGAAAACTAGGAACACAGCTTGATTTATTCTCTGTAAGAGAAGAAATTGGTGGCGGACTTGTTTTATGGCATCCAAATTTAGCAACTGTTCGCGAAGAAATTGAAAATTATTGGAGAACAGAACATAGAAAAAGAGGTTATGTAATTGTTAATACTCCACAAATTGCAAAATCTAAATTATGGGAAATATCAGGACATATTGACCATTATAGAGAAAATATGTTTTTTATTCAAAAAGAAAACGAAGACGATGAACAATACATTGTAAAACCAATGAACTGTCCGTTCCATATTTTGATTTATCAATCAAACAGACACTCTTATCGTTCACTACCATTAAGAATGGCTGAATTGGGTACTGTTTATAGAAAAGAAAAATCCGGAGCGTTATCCGGCTTAACCCGTGTTCAAGGATTTACTCAAGATGATGCTCATATTTTCTGTACACCGGAACAATTAGTTGATGAAATTAATGGTGTTATTGACTTTGTAGCAGATACAATGAAAATATTTAATATGGAATTTGAAGTCGAATTGTCAACAAGACCAGAAAGTTATGTAGGTAAACTTGAAAATTGGGAACTTGCAGAAGCCGGTTTAAAAGAAGCAATGGACAAACGCGGAATGCAATACGACATAAACGAAGGTGACGGTGCTTTTTATGGACCTAAAATTGACTTTAAAGTAAAAGATGCTCTTGGCAGAACATGGCAATGTGCAACTATTCAATTAGACTTTAACTTACCTGAAAGATTTGATATTAAGTATCAAGATAAAGACGGACAGTTAAAAACTCCTGTTATGTTGCATCGTGTAATTTTCGGTTCAATGGAACGCTTCCACGGAATTTTGATAGAACACTTTGCAGGAGCATTCCCAACTTGGCTTGCACCAACACAAGTTTCTGTCGTTCCTATTTCAAACGAAAAACACGCAGACTTTGCAGAAAAAGTTTACAAAAAACTTCGTGAAAATGGAATAAGAACATATCTTGATGATCGCTCAGAAAGTATGAATTACCGAATAAGAGAAAACTTGCAAGATAAAAAAGTTCCTTACGTTCTTGTTGTAGGTGATAAAGAACAAGAAGCCAATTCTGTTGCTATAAGACAAAGAGGAGTCGGTCAAATAGGCACAAAATCTGTTGATGAATTTTTAGATATGATTTTGGAAGAAATTAAAACCAGAAAATGCTAATTGACGGTTCAATTTCATCTGATAAAACTCATATACTTATTGAAGAATATGCCCGATTAATTAATTCGGGCATTTCTGCTGCTGATATTCTCGTAATTGTTAACAATTCTTCTGCAAAAGAAAATTTTATAGAAACAATTTTAAAAAAAATAAACATTAGTTGCGTAGAAAAATTGCAAGTATATTCATTTTTTGGACTTGTATATAACACAATAATTGACAACTGGGCATATCTTGAAAATATTCTTAAAGGTGGTAATTCCGTAATTATACCAAATTTAACAGGTTTGGAAATTTCACAATACATATTAAAAGATATTATTAAAGATATAAAATTTGAGGGTTATAATTCCAAAAAATCTCTTATTCAACAACTTTTCAGACGTTATTCATTAATTATTCAAAACAATTTGAGTGATGATGATGTCAAATGGCGTTCTGAAAAAATTTTAAAAGAAGGTTTTTCAGATGATACTCAAAAAGCAATAAAATCCATATTGGCAAAAACATTAAATTATAGAAGTTTTGATTATCTAAGACAAACATTACTGTTCAATTATTTATACATAAATACGGATACATTTAAAAATATTAAATACATATTTGTTGATGATGCAGATGAAATTACTCCAGTTTGTTATGACTTTATATCTCACATTAAACCACAACTAACAGATATATTTATTGCTTGTGATAAAAAAGGTTCTAGCAGAACAGGATACTTAAGTGCAGACAGAAATATTTATCAAAAATTTTTAAATTTAACCGGCAATAAATCAAAAAAGTTACAAGACAAATCAAAATTAGCGCAAGACGCTGAAAGATTATATGATAGTGTTAAAGAGAAAAAATCAGCAAAATTAAAATATTTTTCACATATTTCGCCATCAAAACGAGCTTCTATGATAGACTTGGCAGCTTTAAGAGTAAAAGATATTTTACAAAACGGATTTAAACCTTCAGATATTTCTATAATTACACCCATTGTTGATGATATGCTTAAATTTACACTAAAAGAACAAATTAGAAATGCAAATTTATTATTTTTATCAGGCAATGAAAAATTAATCCAAAACCCTTATGTAAGTGCAGCTTTAACTATTTTAAAGCTCAACACTGAATTAAAACAAGATTTAACAGAATTTGATTTAAGAATTATTTTATCGGAAATTTTAGAAATACCAATAAGACACTGCAAGAGCATACTGGAGCAATTTAAAAAAAATCAAAAACTGATAGCCTATGAATTCAATCATGACGATTACACAGAAAAATATGAAAATTTTAGAAAATTAACTGAAAATATTAAAAATTCTAAATTAAGATTATCAGAACAAGTCTATAAGATTTATAAAGAATTATATACACTAAAACGTGCAAGCAAAAATGAAATAAATAAATTTTCATTTTTTATAAAAGAAATTCAAGATTTTGAAGATGTATTTGGTAAAAATATAAAAACGGAAGATATTATTATACAAATAGAAAATTCTGTTATAGCAGAAAATCCATATTCTTCAATAAACATAGAAGATAATGATTTAGTAATTGCAACACCGCAAAAAATAATAGATAATCAAATAAAAACAAAATTTCAGCTATGGCTCGACGTTTCTTCCTCAGAATGGATAAAAAATGATACAGGTCCACTGTATAATGCTTGGGTATTTCAATCAGATTGGAACAAAGAAAGCTATACAATAGAGGACGATATAATACTATCATCTCAAAAAACAGCAAGAATTCTCAGAAAACTTACCCTTTGCGCAAAAGAACATATTTATACGTATTCAAGTCTTTTTGATGGTGTTGGGATAGAAAATTATGGCGGAATAGAGCAATATTTAAATCAGGATGAACAAAAATCAATTATATCAGAATTTAAGCTTATACCAAGAGAAGACCAAAAGCCCGTTTTAGAATATAAAAAAGGGAAAATGGCAATATCTGCCGTTCCAGGTGCAGGTAAAACAACAATTTTGCTGGCTTTGATAATAAAGCTTCTAAATGAAGGTATAAATCCTGAAAATATATTTGTTTTGACTTATATGGAATCTGCTGCACGTAATTTTAGAGAACGAATTAAAAATATAAATACAGAAAATTCAAAATTACCAAATATTAGCACAATTCATGGATTAGCACTAAGAATTTTGAAAGATAATTCAAATTATGAAAGACTTGGATTACCATCAGACTTTGAAATTTGTGACGATTCTCAAAGAAGCAGTATAATCCAGAAAGCTGCAAATGAATTAAAACTTAAAAAGAATGAAATAGAAGACTATGATAGAGCTATTTCTGTTTTTAAACTTGGAGAATGTATTATTCCAAAAGAGAATTCAAATGCAAAAATACAAAAATTCTTAAATTTTTATCAAATATATCAAAATGAATTAAAAACAAATAATCTCATAGATTATGATGATATGCTTATTTCATCCGTAAAATTATTAGAAGAAAACAAAGATATACTTAAATATTATCAAAATATTTGTGAGTACATCATAGAAGATGAAGCACAAGATTCATCTGCAATTCAACAGCGTTTAATCGCTCTTTTAAGTGCCAAAAACGGTAATTTAATTCGTTGTGGAGATATAAATCAAGCTATTACAACTACATTTTCAAACGCAGATACCGAAGGATTCAGAAAATTTATCAAATCAGCCAAAAGTGTTGAAATGGATTGTTCTCAACGCTGCTGCCACGATGTATGGAAACTTGCAAATAATTTAGTTATTTTTTCAGAAAAAAATGACACCTATAAAAATGCATTTTATAGAATTTTTATGAAACCTGTTGAAGGTAAAAATCCGGTTTCAGAAAGAGCTGTTAAATCATTTGTATTTGATAATGCCTTTGCAGAAAAAAATTACATTTTAAAACAAATAAAAGATATTTTATCAAAGCATCCAAAAGCAACAATAGGACTTCTTTTAAGGAGCAACTATCAAGTAGGAAATTGGCTATCATTTATAACCAATTCAGGATTTAAAAGTATATCTCGTTCTGAATGTTTAGAACAAAAAAATGTGTTTAGAACAATTTATTCAATATTAAAAATTATTGAAAATCCTTTTGACAATGAAGTTATAGCAAGTTCTTACGAAATTCTTGCGGAAAATGGTTTATATCCTCCGAGAATTCAAGTTGAAATAAGAAATATTGATACCCCTTTTGTATTAGCAGATGTTGATAATATGAATTTAGATTTAGCTAAATATTACTGGGATATACTCTATTGGTTAAATTACACATACTTACCAATAGAAGAACTTGCCGTAAAAATAGGATTATATTACTATAAGAGTGATATTGAAAAATCAAATGTATATTTAATATCTACCTTGATTAAAAGACTATCTACCTCAAATAAAAATTTTAGCAATATTTTGGAAAAACTCTCTGCGCTTGCAAAAAGACCTAATTTAAGTGGTTTTAAATTCTTTTCTGACGAAGATGAATCCGATAGGGAATTTCTAGAAGGAAAAATTCAAGTTATGACATACCATAAATCTAAGGGAGATGAATTTGATTACGTATTTTTACCTGAATTCAGCGAAAAATCTCTCCCTCTCGACATAATACAAATGGAGCTAAAGAAAAATACAGATTTTATAGAACAAGTTAAATCACTAAATCCAAAATACTCAAAAAAAACGGAAACAGACTTGAAAAAAGAACAAATAGCTGAAAATTTAAGACTTTTATATGTTGCAATAACAAGAGCAAAAAAACAAATAACCTTTACCATTGCCAAAGAAACAAAGTCATACGGAAAATTACAACAGCAAACACCAAGCATAATCTTTGAAAAATTATTAAAAGGAGCTTATAAATGATAATATCTCCTGCTATGATGAAAATCTTTGAAGAATGTCCACAAAAATATAAATATATATATATTGATAAAATTAATCTTCCTCAAAATAAATATTTTTATCAAAAAGGTAAAAACATTCACGCAATGGCAAATTATTACCTGAAAGGTTTTAATATTGATAAACTTGAAGTATTATTATCAAAAGATGAAAAATCAATATGGACTTATCTCAAAAATTGTAACTATTTTAAATACGATTGTATTGGCAGCGAATACCAATTATCCTGTAAAGTTGATAATAAATGGATAGGAGGTCGTTTAGATGCTTTTGTAAAAAATAAAGAAGATTACTATATTTTAGATTACAAAACAGGTTCTGTACCGGAAAATGCTGAATATGATTATCAAACAATGGTATATTTATTATGCGCTGATGCATTTTTAAAAAAATATCATTCACTTAAATTTATCTATATTGATTTGAAAAATAAAACCGAAAAAATTATAAATTTTGATGAACAATTAAAACAAGAATACACTGAAAAAATAAAAAATATATTATCTGCAATAAATTTGATGAAAATTTCACAAAATTTATTGTTAAAAAATAATAAGTGTAAATGCGACTATTATTGCATTTGTGACAAAAATTGATATAATAATATCGTTACTAAAGTAGTAATAAACAAGTTACAAAAGTTAACAAATCGTCAAAAATAAGCAATTTTCATGCTTTTGGAAACTTTTAAAACATGTGTAGGTACATAGTTATATATTTATAGTGTAAGGAAATGGCAAATTACGTATCATCAATAATATCTTTGGTTGGCAATTACCAAAAGGCCAAAGACGGTAATATCTTAAGACATGCTTCAACTATCGGTCATGCATCGAAACTTGTAACAAAATTGGCATCAGGTCAAGGTACAGAAGCAACAACAAAACTTTGCACAGCAATAGTTGATACATTTGATAATGTAACAAAAGGCAGCAAAATCGGACAAGCTGTTAAAACAGGTGTTAAATTATGTCGTAACACCGATCCTATTTCAGGAGCTTGTGCAGCCATAAGAGTTGCGAAATCAGATACTCCGGCAAGAACATTTTTAGAAGAAGGTAGTGATTTTGCAGGTATGTTGATTGTAGAAGGTGCAATGATAAAACATGCTAAGCAAATAGCAAATCTAAAAGGTATAAAACAGGCAAATGAAGCAATGCTCAAATTTTGTAACAGTAAGGGCGGGCCATTAAAAATAGTACCTGCAATTGTATATGGTGTAGCATTCACAGCAGGTTCAATGTTAGGTTCAGCAGCATTTAGAAAAGCAGGAAGCTGGGTAGCAGATAAATTGGGATTAGCAAAATCAAATCCGCCTGATAATCACATAAACGCAAATGGCGAATATCAAAAATATTATTTTGGATAGAAATTAAGGTTAAATAAAAATGTCATCAAATTATATTTCAGAATCAATATCATTAGTAAGAAATTTAAAAAAAGCAGCAAAAGGCGATAAAATAGCAACTTTCTGTGCTGTTGGTAATGCAGTAAAAGTTACTGAAAAACTTGCTAAAATTGATAACGGATGGGGTACAGCAGCAAAAGGTGTTGTAGATTCATTCACTAAAGCATCTGAAAATAGTGATTCCTTGAAAAATGTTAACATGTTCGTTAATGTTGCAAGACAAGGTGATGAAATTGGAATGTGCAAATCAGCAGTTCAAGTTTTTCAATCAAGTTCACCTATAAGAAAAGCTGTTGAAGAAACTCTTGGATGGAGCGCTAAATTTGCAGCTAAACATGTTATGTTACATGAAGTTCCAAAATTTGTACAAAATACAAAATGCTTAAATTCAATAGCAACAAAAATTGGGGATTTTTCTAAAAATACTAAAGGTATGGGACAATTACCTGCTTTAATTGTAGGTGTTGGATATTCATTAGCTACAATTTATGCTCCAAAATATGCAAGAAAAGCTGGTGGTTGGATATCTGACAAATTAGGTATTAAACCTTACGAAGAAGATAAAAAACAAGCTTAGTTTAATTTTTGCTTAATTTGATTTATAATACTGTCAGGGATAGTTTATAAATCATGAAGAAATTCGGACTATTAATATTATTTGTTTGTATGCTTATTTTTATACAGCCTGCTCAGGCAATAAAAATAGGCTTATTGACTAATGTCGAAACGGTTCGACTTGGCACTTCAACGTACGCTCCAATTATTAATTCCAGAACGAATAAAACTATATATATGCTTGATCCAATGCGAAACTATGAGTTTAAAGCATATAATAACAACATATTAATAAAAATTGGCGGAAAATATTATAGTTTAGATACAGATGAAATTGCCGTAAGACCTGATAATGACGGATTTGTAAGCGCAAAAAACAAATGGTATCGTGGAATTTTTATCGTTAAAAATATAAATGGTCTTTTAGTTTTAATAAATAAATTAGATATTGAATCTTATTTAAGAGGTGTTGTTCCTGCGGAAATGCCATCAAGTTGGGAATATGAGGCCCATAAAGCACAAGCAATAGCAGCAAGAAGCTATGCCCTTGCAAATTTAGGAAAACGTGCAAAATATGGATATGACCTTAAAGATACTCCTGAAGACCAAGCATATAACGGAGCTTCTGCTGAAACAAAAGCCACAAATCAAGCAGTTGCAGATTCTTATGGAATAGTATTAATTTATGATTTAAAAATTATTCCGGCTTATTATTCTGCATCTGCCGGCGGACAAACACTTGAAGCAAGCAAAGTTTGGGAAAGAGATTTACCATACGTAAGGTCAGTTCCTTCTTTTGATGAAAACATTAAAAAGAACGGGCATGGCGTCGGAATGTCGCAACATGGGGCTAATAACCTTGCAAAACAAGGTTACAATGCCTATCAAATCCTGCATTATTTCTTTCAAAATGTGCGTTTTGCAAAAATAAATCAGGATTATTATAAATAAATTTCCTGAAAACTCCTATAATTGTAAAGATTTTTAATATTAAAAATCTTTAAATGCTTGTAAATATAACTTTTTTATGTATAATGATATTCGTATGAGGCATTTTATGGCGAATGCAGGCATGCTTTAAAGTCAAAAAGCTTAGTATAAGTGATAAAATGTCTATAAGTTCATAGTCAAAGGAAAGGGGTTTAAAATGAACAAAGAAGAATTAGTAAAAGAAGTTTCAAAAAAAGCAAAAGTTTCTCAAAAAGCAGCATCAGATATTATTTCTGCTATTGTTGAAACAGTAGAAAAAACAGTTGCTAAAGGCAAAAAAGTTACATTAGTTGGTTTCGGTACTTTCGAACCTCGCAAACGTGCAGCAAGAACAGGTAGAAACCCTCAAACAGGTAAAGAAATTAAAATTGCTGCAAAAACAGTTCCTGCATTCTCAGCAGGTAAAAAATTCAAAGAATTAGTAAAATAGTTTTTGAATAATTAAAAGCGGCACAGGCAAAGCCTGTGCCGCTTTTGTTTTGTAAAAATTAAAAGGCGGTTTAAAAACCGCCTGTAAATGTTGTCTGTTAATTCCTATCCCTATTTATTCTTCCTCATCTTCGGATGCTGTTTTTTGAACAGGATCCGCAACCTGTATTCCCATAGCTCTTAATGCTGTTCTGGCTTTTGGAGCAAGAGCTGTGTCTGCAAAATTTTCTAATATAGTTTGGTAACAATCAATTGCTTCTTGTTTCATTTCTCTTTTTTTATACAAATCACCTGCTTTGTAGTAAAGAGGTGCTAATGTTGTATCAGGAGCAATAAGCATTTGATTATCCAATTTTATTTTCACTTCAATAAGATTTTGATTATCTTCAGGAGAAAGAAGCGCATGCCCGTAAACTTTCTTTGTAAGTGTGTCAATTGTTGTAGTCATAGCTTCGACATCTTCTGCACTTATTTTCTTAGATGATTTTTTAGCGGCAGAAGCATCCATTGTAAATGCAACGATTACAAATATAGCTGATAAAGTTAATATCAATAATTTTTTCATTACCCGTCCCCTTGTGTTTATATAATACAAAAAAACTTGCATTTTGACCTCAATTAAATGTATGATTATTTATATGGAAATCATACAAAAGTTGTATCAAATGTTTGTTCTCGGATGTAAGGGTGAAAACCTTAAAACTGCCTTAGACAAAGGACTTGGCGGTATTATATTCTTTAAAGATGATATACAATCAAAAGATGATTTTAAAAATTTGATAAAAAAATTGGCATGCCATGCTCAAATTACACCTTTTTTTTCAATAGATCAAGAAGGCGGAAGAGTTGAGCGAACTGAAAACATTTGGGGTAAAAAACGATATTTAAGCGCAAAATATGCTTATGAAAAAGGTTTAAAATTTTTAGAAAATCAAACTCAGCAAATTGCAGATGAATTGAAAGATTATGGTATAAATTTAAATTATGCACCTTGTTGTGATGTAAATACAAATCCTAATAATCCAATCATTGGTGAAAGAGCTTTTTCTAATAACCCTGATGATGTTATAAAAGGCGCAAAAACAGTAATAAAAATTTATAGAAAAAATAGAATTATTTCATGCATAAAACATTATCCCGGACACGGAGATGCAAGTTGCGACAGCCATTTAACATTACCAACAATTAATATATCAAAAGAAGAAATGGAAAAAATACATATTAAACCGTTTAAAGAATTAATTAAAGAAGATTTAGCAGATATAGTAATGATTGCTCATTTACATTGCACATGCTTTGATAATGAAGTTATACCATCATCATTAAGCAAAAATGTTATAGATTATTTAAGGCAAGATTACAATGGAGTAATATGCTCAGATGATATGGTAATGAAAGCTCTTGATAATTATGAAAATGCTTGCGAAACAGCAATAAAAGCAGGTGTAAACATGTTTTTATATCGTTATTGTGACGATAAAACTATACAAACAATTGAAAAAATTGCTAAAAAAGCATTGAAAGATAAGACGCTTCAATTATGCATTGAAACGTCTTATGAAAAAATTATAAAATTAAAAAAAACATACCAATTATGTTAAATGACTCATATAAGTATAAATTATTTTTGAAGCTTGTTGAATAAATAACTTACCTTGAGGTGAATTATAAGGTCTATTTGCCATAATTACCACAATATATTTTCTTCCATCAGGCATAAAAACAATACCTGCATCACCAAGCATAGTACCAATATCACCTGTTTTATGCAGGAATGTAGCACCCGCACCAAGTCCTTGCGGAATTAATCTGTCATTTTTTACATGACTCATATAATCTACAATATATTCTCTTGAATTAATACTTAAAAAGCTTGGATTATCAAGGTTAAACAACATTGTAGCCATATCGTCTGTCGTTGTGTAATTTGTTCCTTTTAAATCAGGAAGCCAAGTTTTAACATGAGTGTTTTTAATTCCCCATTGTCTTATATCAGAATTCACTGCAGTCATTGAACCTAATTTTGACATAAGCATATTTGTAGCAGAATTATCAGAATCCTGAATCATAACTTTTGCAAGCTGGTCAATAGTAAGTCTTTTACCGGTTTCATTGTATTGTAAATTACCGGAACCTGAAGCTTTATAATAGTTTGTAAGCATCATTTCATCATATATTGATAATCTGTTAGCCTCAATAGATTTAAATAAACTAATTAAAACCGGAACTTTAATTATACTTGCAGCAGAAAATATTTCTGAGCCGTTAATATCAGCATATTTTCCGGTATTAAAATCCCATACTGTAATTGCAGGATGAATTGATGGATATTTTTTCATTAAATCCTGCAAACTTCCTTCAAGTGCTGTCAATTTATCAGTTTTGTACAATGGAGTCATCATTGGTTTTTTTATTTGAACCGGCGCCATAGCACGTCTGTTATTAAATGTTGTGTTAGACATGTAATTTGTAGTCGGAAATAACATATTATAATAATCAGCTTTTACGTGTGAATAATTTTGTTTACCTGTTAAAAGAGGTAACGTAATATCGTGAAAAGCAGTCGGTAATATAAAATATCCTATACAAGCCAATAAGGACAAAGAAATCAACTGAGATAAAGGATTAATCTTTCTTTTTTTAAGTTTCTTTTGAGATGTTAGCGCATCTTCAATTTTCTTTTTTGGATGTTTTACAGGCAAAACTCGCATTGGCACATCAGTATATGAGTATGCTTGCGGATAACCATAATTTCTAGCGTAAGATTTTTGTTTTCTTGCCATTTGAGGCATGCTTCATATCCCCCCTATTTATAATATATAACAATATTACTATTTTAAATAAAATTTGAAAATCATACATTTAATGTATTTTTTACTTGCATTTAAAATTTTTCGTGCAATAATTTAATTACGGTAATCTTAAGAGTAATAGTATTTATATACTTAAACCGTTGTTACACCCTTAAGTAGAAAAAGAAAGTGAAGCCTATATTAGAAGATGGGTGCTCCTGAATTTAATTTTAAATATTTGAAAGAAAATGCAACAGCAGGTAGCTGGCGCAGAGGATACGAGTATTACACAAAAGACATGATACTTGAATCTTTTCCTGAAAAAAATTTTTATAAGGGAAAAGTAAAAGGAAGTTTTCAGGAATCATATAATACAGATTTAATTTTTAAAAAGAATAAAGTTGAAGCAAGATGCAATTGTCCGTTAAAAGAGGAATGGTGTAAACATGCTGTTGCTGTTGCCATTAAAGCAATAGATGAACACGCATACGAAGATTGGCTGGAAACAAAATATGGTATAGAAGCAGATTATAGTGACGAAAACACCACTATGGAAGAAGCTCCGAAAGGTAATTATATTTTTCACTTTAATCCAAAACGAAAACCAAATTTCTTTTCAATTCTTGTAATGTCAAGAGCCACCGGCAAAGTTGTAAGAGCAATAGAACCTATTTTGTTAGGGCTAATTGAAGCTCAAAAAAATGACTCAACATTTATTTTAAACAATTCTCAAAAAGTTGAAGTAGCAATTTTTCAACAAATTTTAAAAACAGCACGCCAAGACAAAAAAGCAGGCTGGTATGATATTCCTATTCCGAAATTTGCACCAATGTTTCCTCTATTAGCTAGTGCAGATGAAGTTTTAGACGAAAAAACAAAAAATAGAATAAAATTTACAAATCAAGAATGGAAACTTGTTTTATCAGTAAATAGTTCTCAAAATGGCAACATTATGTTGGAATTATATTGGAAACGTCCGGACAAAGATGACATCATACCATTTGAAGAAGTAAGGTATTTTTCAAGACAGATAAAATGGGGAAGATATAAAAATTTAATATTCCCAACAAATGTATCTATGAATATTTTACCGCAAAACCTTATTAAATCAACATTTACAGATTTGAAAGACGCCGAAGGCGGAAAATTTATATATGAAGAATTACCAAAATTACAAGAAGTAATAGACGTTGAAGTATCTGAAACAATAAGTAAATTATTTCTTGAACAACGCCCTCCAAAGAAAATTGTAACTCTTGGTATTGATTATGACCAATCTTTAAAAGCATCTTTAGAATTTGAATATGATGGTGTTAGAGTTCCATTTTCAAAAACAGCAGACAAAACTCCTTATGTTACGGTAAAAAGTAAAGAAGAAGATATGATTTACTGGGTAAAACGTAACATAAAACACGAAATAGAAGCTTATCAAATGCTGCTTGCATGCAGATTTGTTCCTATGCAAACCAATAACCTTGCAATGGATAAAGAAAATGCAATAGATTTTTATAACTATTATATGAACAAAGCTGGAGAAGGCTGGGTATTTGAAGAAAAAGATGATGTGAGTTTCTTTAAATTGGTTGAAGAACCGTTTAAAATGTGTGCAAAAATTGATTTTTCAGAAGATTCAAAAGACAGTTTTGAAATTCAATTGTACGGTCAAGTAGGTGAAGATACAATTAATTTTGACGAAATTTACGAAACAATTCAAAATAATGAAAAATATAGCCGTGTAAGAAGTTTGGGATTTGTTGAATATCCTGCCGAAGATATATACGCAATGATGAAATCGTTTAATTCATTTGACGCATATAGAAATGATGAAAATAAATTTTTAGTAAAAACATATCGTGCGGGTTTAGTTCAAGAACTTCAAAGCCGTGGATTTGAATTAGTTTTAAGCGAAGAATTCCAAAAATTCTGGTCGCAAATATCATCATTCTCAACAGAAGAAGATTTGCAAATGCCAAAAGGCTTAAATGCTGAACTTCGTGAATACCAAATAAAAGGTTTCAGTTGGCTATGGTTTATGTATAAATACGGATTAAATGGTATTTTGGCAGATGATATGGGGCTTGGTAAAACACTGCAAGCACTTAGTTTAATTCAAAAAGCTAAAGAAGAAGATGGCAATATGCCTGTTCTTGTTATTTGTCCGACATCTGTTGTTTTCAATTGGGAATCTGAAATTCAAAAATTTACACCTAATTTAACTTGCCTGAAATTAGCAGGTGTTGACAGAAAAAATATGTTCTCTGAAATTCCGAATTATGATGTTGTAATTACAAGTTATGCTTTAATAAGACGTGATATAGAAGAATTGAAAGAAATTAAATTCAGATATGTAATTCTTGATGAATCTCAAAATATCAAAAATGCAATGAGCCAAACAGCACAATCTGTAAAACAATTAAATGCTGAACATAAATTAGCTCTATCTGGTACACCGATTGAAAACAGACTTGAAGAATTGTGGTCTGTATTTGATTTCTTAATGCCGGGATTTTTATTTAACGTTGCAGAATTTAATTTCAGATATGTTAACCCTATTATGGAACGTGGTGACAAAACAGTTGAAAAACGTTTAAAAATGCAAATTTATCCGTTTATTTTACGCCGTATGAAACGAGATGTAGCAAAAGACTTGCCGGATAAAGTTGAAAACATTGCATACTGTGAAATGACACCTGACCAAAAAGACTTCTATCTTGACGTTCTTGACAGTACAAAAGAAGAATTATTCAAATCAATTGAACAAAATGGACTTGAAAAAAGCAGAATGTCCATATTCTCAGCATTACTACGTTTACGTCAAATTTGTTGCCACCCTCGTTTATATGATAAAGAAATGGTTAAAGGTGATATTCAATCAGGTAAGTTTGAACACTTAAAAGGAATGTTGGAACAAATAATATCAGAAGGTCACAGAGTATTATTATTCAGCCAATTTGTAGATATGCTTGATATAATAAAAGGTTGGTTAGAACGTACAGGCATACCTTATGAATATTTAACAGGTAAGACAAAAGACCGTCAGGGTGCAGTTGAAAGATTTAATTCATCAACAAGTATTCCTATTTTCTTAATTAGTTTAAAAGCCGGCGGTACAGGTTTGAACTTAACAGGAGCTGATTATGTAATTCATTACGACCCTTGGTGGAATCCTGCGGTTGAAGATCAAGCAACTGACCGTGCGTATCGTATCGGACAAACAAAGAAAGTATTTGTTTATAGAATTATTACAAAAAATACTGTTGAAGAAAAAATTCAAAAGCTTAAATCAATCAAGCGTAACCTTGTTGACAGCGTAATTTCAGTTGATAGAAATATTACAAAATCACTTACAATAGATGATATTAAAGAAATCTTCTCTGTTGATTAGAAATATTACTATGATACGCCTAATATTGTATTTTTCTATTAGAGAGTTTGGTCTTATCTCTCTTTATAAGACTAAATGGTGGAAACGGCGGGAGTCGGTCTTGTTCGTTCGCTTTTAACGGCATTTCCGAGTTTTGCTTCTGTGAATTTCTCACATCGCAAAAACTCTCCAGCCTCAGCTCACTCACGCAACCCGCTTTTTGCGTGTCTTGTCCTTACCATTTAACCAAAAAAGAATTCACAAAAATGTGAACTCTTTTTTGGTGGAAACGGCGGGAGTCGAACCCGCGTCCAAAACGGATACAAATAAATCTCTACGAGTGTATTCATTATTTTCTCGAATAAATCAGGAAACGACAAACCTTTTAATTTATTCAAAGTCTTTTTTAGTGATACGCACTTTGAAGGTTAACTTGATACGGCTACCTTCTTCACCGTACTGCGTCTTGCATGGTGGCTCCATATTAATCGGCAAGCTGGACTAATAAGAAGGCTGAACTGCGGAACTTAATCTACGCAGCTAGAGCTCTTGCTCTAGAGAAATCAGCTACTACAACATTGTTGTTAGCACTTAATTTATTTGCTCGTTGATAACCGAGAACAGCGCTCGGACTCGCAACCTATTCCCATCAAGCGTCCTGTCAAAATCCGGTACGTCCCCATGAAAATACAATTGTATTAACATTATAACATTTTTTTTAACCTTTTCAAGCTCTTATTATACTTTTGTGCAACTTTTTTTGACAAAGATTATCTTTTCAGAGAATTATTTCTTTCTTTCAAAAAGCAATAATGTATTTGTAATATCACTTAGAAAGGTTTTGTTATGATAAAATACATAAAATTAATCAGTTATCTTCTTGTAATTATTGGTGCTTTAAATTGGGGCTTTATTGGTATATTTAATCTCGATTTAGTGGCTAAATTGTTTGGCGATATGACAATTTGGTCAAGAGCTATTTATACTCTGGTTGGTATATCAGCTCTGGTATCTTTAATGACTATGGCAACAAGTGATGATACTTGTATTTAAGAAAGGAGGAAGATAACTTATAGGGGATAACCATAAATATAAGTGAAATTTGTGCTTATCCCAAACAAAAGGCGCGGCTTTATGCAACCACGCCTTTGTTGTATTATTAACTAAATTTTTATTACGCAAACAAGTCTAATCTGCGTTCTTGTTCTGTCATTTCTTCCGCTGTTTTTGGTCTTCTTTGTTCAGCTCTTGCAACATCTTCCGGTCTTTCACCCATTTCTCTTGGACGAGTTTCATATCTTGCTGTTGTAGGATATGAAGGTGTTTCTGCCTGAGCTTTGCGGTAATATTCAGCCTGCTGTTCCCTTGTTGGAACTTCCCAAGGTTTTTCACCCATTTCTCGACCTCTATATTCATTTGCATGAGGATTTGTAGTTTTTGGTCTTCTTGCAACATCTTCCGGTCTTTCACCCATTTCTCTGTGATAGCCTGAACTATAATTTTGAATACCTACAAACATCAAAAAATCTCCTATATAAAATATTACACTATTTTCCTACCTACAACATGATTAAGTTGTTTTTTCTTAAAAAATTGCTTTCTTTTTTAACTTGTTTTTACAATCCGTAACATGCTTTTCACATTTTTTTACTATTTTCATTGCTTATTTTTATAATTACAATGAAATACTCAAATAATAAAAGTTGGACAAATTGCCCAACTTTTATTATATTAATAATTTTTATCTTTATGTTAATGTCTTCGACTTGCTCGTCCGTCAAACCATTGTTTCCATTTGCCTTCTTCAGCTTTACCATCAACGGCAGTTGTACTTTGTTCTGTAGGCTTATATTTATCTAAATCTACAGGAACTTTTACTTCTTGACCTGCTAAAAAGTATTGCTTACCATTTCTTGTTTTTGTTTTATTTTCGGCTAAGAAGTCTGTTTTAATTGCATTATAAACTTCTTCACCATATTCTTTTTTGGTAATGCCCATTCTTTCTAAAACATTATCAATAGTTTCACTAAATTTTACATTTGTTGTAGTATAAGCTTTATCATTTTTATATGTCACACCTTGGTCATACGTTTTTTCGCCATCAGTACGGGAAATTAAACCATTAGTTTCTTTTCCTTCAGTGTTATAATTTACCATTGTTGTTGCACCGTCGCCACGGTAATTTACACTTGTTTTACTCTTATCGTTGTTATATGATGTAACATTAGTAGCTTTTCCGTCTTTTTCAGTAACTTCTGTTCTAGAATTATCTATGCTACTATAATCTATCTTAGTAGTTGAACCATCTTTATTTGTAATAACAGAACTTTTTTGAGATGTTTTTTCTATACCATTACCACCATAAGTTGTAGTAGTAGTCTTCATATCACCACCACCAGGAGTTTTATTACTACGTACTTCTGCAGAAGAAGTCATGTCACCAGCTTTTATGGTTGATGTTTCTAAAGTAACACCTTTTCCTTCACGTTTTTCACTTATTGTTGTGGTACCATCGGAATTAAAGCTTGTTATTTTGCTACCAAACACATTAGTTTCTACTGAACCTGAATGTTTAAAATCAGCTTTTCCATTTTTAAAGCCCATATCAAAAATTTTAGTATCCGATACACCTTCAGACTTAAAATTATCTGCAACTTTATATTGTGCATCACTGCCTTTGCCTGTACCTGAAACAGTTACGGTATGTTTTTTACCATCTTTATCTTCGTATGTTACAACACCTTTATCTTTGTCAACAGTTATATTTTTTGCATCTTTATCAAGTTTAAGGTCTTTTGTAAATGCTTTTAAAGCTTTTTTATCAGCTTTTGCATCTGCTTTTTCAGCTTTTGGGTCGGTAGCTTTGTTTCCGTCAACACCACCTTCTTTCTCTTGACGTTCTTTTTCTTTTGTTTGTGCAGTTTTTGCATCTGCAATTTCTTGTTCTTTCGCTTTTATAGCATCCATACTATCTTGAATATTTTGTCTTAGAGTTTCAATCTCTAGAGCTTTATCCTCACCTTGTGAACGAAGCTCTTTTATCTGACGCTGCGCTTCTTTAATAGCGTCTTCCGCTTTCTGTTTGTCTTCTTTGGCAGCTTCTTCAATTTTTTTCAATTCTTCTTCATATCTTTTATTTTCAGCCTTGAATGCATCATCTAAAATAGCACTTTGCTCTTTGTATGCTTTCATATCGGCTTCATATTGACTTTTTTTATCTGCATATTCTTTTTTTACAGCCTCATCTGCATCATCAGCAGGTTTTTTAGGTTCTGTAGGTTCTTTCAAGCCTTCTCGTTTAGCATTTAACTCTCTTAAAGCCCCGTCGTGATTATCAAATGCAGCCTTAAGATTTCTATTTTGTTCGTCAGTAGCTGCTACAACCTGTCTATTTAAAATGTCTTCATCATTTGTTGTTTTTGCAACTTGTTCTTGTATTTTTTGAGCCTCAGCCTCATTTTTAGAAACATTTTGCACAGCTGCATTTTGTTTAACTTGCATATCGTGCAATTGCTTAGCCAATAAACCTGTATCCTTAGTTATATCTACTCCTGCCATAAAAGCCTCCTTTCGTTTTACACTACTAACCTATTTTTAATCTATTTTTATTGTCTTCGGCATTTTTGGATAAAACTTTATAGCACACGCCCACCCACATCACATCATATCATATCATATAGCAGAGAATAACAATGTTTCGGCTATTTTAAACATAATTTACAAATCTTAACAAGCCTTGTTCATGTTACGGAATTTTAAGTATATTCACATAACGTGTGTTTAATTAATTTGTTTTTAATTATTTAAACTTGTTCGTGGTATAATTTTTGTGATACACAAATTTAAAAAGAAAAGGATAGAAGAATGGAATTTTTGAGCAATTTAGTAGGAAATAATTCAATAATATTTTCTGCGGTTATTTTAATTCTTGCATATATTTTTATCGCAACTGAAAAAATACCTAAAGTTACTATCGCATTGATAGGTGCAGCATGTACCATGTTTTTGGGACTTGTTAGTGTTAACAAAACCCTTCCTGATGGTTCTTTAGATCCGCATTATTTTATTAATTTTGTTGATTTTAACGTAATATTCTTGCTTGTTTCTATGATGATTATTGTAAACATTTCAACTGAAACAGGTGTGTTCAACTGGATAGCAAATGAACTTTTAAAATTCACTAAAGGACACCCCGTTTGGATTTTAATTGTATTAGCAATATTTACAGCAGTTGCATCTGCATTTTTGGACAATGTTACAACTGTTATTTTGATTATGCCTATTACTTTCTATATTGCAGATAAGTTGGAAATTAATCCGGCTCCGTATTTGATTACAGAAATTTTATCTTCAAATATTGGAGGTACGGCAACATTAATTGGTGATCCTCCAAATATTATTATAGGCAGCGCAGCAGGCTTATCATTTATGGATTTTATATTAGAACTTACAGATATTGTATGTTTAATTCTAGCTTTGGTTATTGGAGCAATGATTTTATTTTTCAGAAAACATTTAAAAGCTGCTCCTGAAAAAATGGCTGAAATTGCAAAATTAGACAACAGTAAAACTATTAAAGATAAAGCAGGCATGATTAGAAGTATTATTGTTTTAGGTCTTGTAATTTTGGGATTTGTAACACATGATATGACTCATATTCCTGCAAGTTTGTCAGCTATGGCGGGTGCAAGTTTCTTATTATTATTTGAAAAACCTACAAATATTATTAAAGACGTTGAATGGAATACAATATTCTTCTTTATAGGTTTGTTTGTTATTATTGGGGGGTTAGAAGCTTCAGGTGGTATTGCATTAATGGCAAAATGGTTACTTGATGTTACTAACGGTTCAGAAACTGCTACGGCTATGGTTATTTTGTGGGGTTCAGGTATTTTATCAGGTATTATTGACAATATACCTTACACTGTTACTATGGCACCTATGATTGCTAACATTCAATCTGTAATGGGCGCTGAATATGCTCACCCTCTTTGGTGGTGTTTGTCTTTGGGAGCTTGTTTAGGTGGAAACCTTACAATAATTGGTGCTGCTGCAAATGTTATTGTATCTGAAAATGCAGCTGCAAAAAATCACAAAATTACATTTATGCAGTTCTTGCTGTATGGTGCAACAGCTGTATTAATATCATTAACAGCGTCAACAATTTATATTTATTTCAGATTTTTAGTTCATTAATAATAAAAAGTCGGACTTAAAAAGTCCGACTTTTCTTGTATAAAGGGATATTAAAATGATTACAACAGAAAATGTTACTGTAAAATTTGGTTCAGAACCACTTTTTGAAAACGTTAATATAAAATTTTCACCCGGTAATTGTTACGGATTAATCGGAGCAAACGGGGCAGGAAAATCTACTTTTTTAAAAGTTTTGTCAGGTGAATTAGAACCTACTTCAGGTGAAGTTCATATTAAAAAAGGACAGCGCATTGCGGTTTTAAAACAAAACCACTTTGAATTTGATGAATATACTGTTTTAGATACTGTAATTATGGGACACAAACATCTTTATGATGTTATGAAAGAACGAGAAGCTCTTTATGCAAAAGAAGATTTTAATGATGAAGATGGACTTAGAGTTGCCGATTTGGAAACAGAATTTGCTGAACTTGACGGATGGCAAGCGGAAGCCAATGCTGCATCATTGCTTTCTGATTTAGGAATTCCTGACGAGTTGCATTACAGCCTGATGAAAGATTTATCAGGCAGTGAAAAAGTTCGTGTATTGCTTGCTCAAGCTCTTTTTGGAACTCCTGATATTCTTTTAATGGACGAGCCTACAAACCACTTGGATTTAAAAACTATTACTTGGCTGGAAGATTTTTTAATTGATTTTCCAAACCTTGTAATCGTAGTTTCGCACGATAGAAAGTTTTTAGATAGAGTTTGTACTCATATTGCAGATATTGATTTTAGAAATATAACGCTTTATACAGGTAATTATGCTTTTTGGACACAAGCAAGCGCTTTGATTATGAAACAAAAAGAAGAACGTAACAAAAAAATTGAAGAAAAAGCGGAAGAATTTAGGAAATTTATTGCAAGATTTAGTGCAAATGCTTCAAAAGCAAAACAAGCTACGTCACGCAAAAATATGTTGGAAAAACTTACTCTTGAAGATATTAAGCCTTCTACAAGAAAATATCCAAGTATCAATTTTAAATATTCAAAAGTTCCGGGCAAAGATGTTTTGCACATTCAAGGTTTAAATAAGTCATTAAATGGTGAATTATTGATTAAAAACTTTTCTCTTGATGTAGTTCAAGGCGAAAAAATAGCGTTTATTGCAAAAAATCCTATAATTATTACTACTTTATTCAAAATGCTTGCAGGAGAAATTGAACCGGATAGCGGTGAAATTAATTGGGGTGTTACAGCAACACGTTCATATTATCCGAAAGAAAACGGTTATTTATTTGATACAGATTTAGATTTAATTAAATGGCTTGGACAATATTCTCAAGAACAACACATAAGCTATCTTAGAGGTTATCTGGGCAGAATGTTATTTTCAGGTGAAGATGCCGAAAAACAAGTTAAAGTTCTATCAGGAGGAGAAAAAGTTCGCTGCATGCTGGCAAAAATGATGATTGCAGAAAGCAATGTTCTTATTTTTGACGAACCTACAAACCATTTGGACTTAGAAGCTATTACATCTTTGAATAATGCCTTGATTGATTATACAGGAACTGTTTTGTTTACATCACAAGACTACCAATTTATCCAAACGGTTGCCGACAGAATAGTTGAAATTTCACCTTATGGATACATTAACTTCCAAATGAAATATGAAGACTATTTAAACAGTCCTGATATTCAAAAAAGACAAGATATGCTATATAATAAATTTGCATCTTCAGGTAAAAAATAATGCTTATTGAAAATTTCAAGCTGGAAAACTGGATTGCTAAATACGAAAACCTAACAAAATATGATTTGTCACAAACTTGTATTCAAAATTTGACAATAAAAGAACTTGAAAATATTTGTGACTGTGAATTGAATTTGAAAAATATTCAACTTGGATATGGAAAATTGTATGGTTCTGAAAATTTAAAACAGGCTATTTGCAACTTGTATGACAATAAAAAGCCAGAAAATATTACCGTCACACTTGGTGGTATTGGTGCAAATGAACTTGCATTAAAAACCTTTATAAATTCTAAAGATAAAGTAGTATGCTTAGCTCCTTGCTATCAGCAATTATATTCTATTTCTAAATTTTACGGAGCAAATGTTGTACTTACTGATATACAAAATCTTGAAAAAAATGCAAAAGATGCAAAGCTGATTTGTATAAATAATCCAAATAATCCAACAGGAACAATATTAACAGATAATGAAATAAATTTAATAATTAATGTTGCAAAAAAAAATAACTCTTATATTTTTGCAGATGAAGCATATAGAGGATTAACTTACACAAAATCTTTCGCAGATATTTATGATAAAACCATTGTAACCGGCAGTATGTCAAAAGCATATTCTTTGGCAGGAATTAGAGTAGGCTGGATTTGCGCACAAAACTTTTTTATTAATAATGTTAATCTTAACAGGCAATACAATACAATAAGTATTAGTGCTATTGATGATGCCATCGCAACTTTGGCACTGAATAATCACAAAAAAATTATTAACAGAAATATTAAAATTATAAACAATAATAAAAAAATTGTTGATGATTTTATAAAAAAAACTGGCTACTCTTGGCTTTTTGAACCAAATTCAACAGCAATAGGATGTATAAAATATAAGAATTCAGATTTAAATTCTAAAGATTTTTGCAAAAATATCGTTGAAAATACAGAAGTCCTACTCGTTCCATCTCATGTATTTGATTGTTCTGAAAATTTCTTTAGGATAGGTTTCGGAATGCAAAAAGAATATTTAATTAAAGCTTTAGAAAAACTTATTGATTATATTGTTTAATATACCTTTTTTATTTGCATTTTTTTGATTTAATTTATGAGAATGCATTTCTTCAAACTCAGAACCCATATTAGCCTTTAAGTAATCAATGACAGCCTTTGAACGTTCTTCTTCTGTTTTGTATTCAGCTCTAATTTTATCTAATTCACCATAATCAAGGAATTTTCCGCCACAACCATAGCATTCATCAATAATAATTTCACCTTTGATACTTGTTGAGTTTTTCATCATCTTCATTCCGCAAACAGGACAAATTCTTTTATATGAAGCATCAACATGCTTAAACTCTTTGCCTTCTAAAGCATTTTTGATTTCATCAATTGCTTCATGGTCCTCATCAAATTTTTTAAACTCTCTATTATCAAAAAATATTCCACCACAACCGTTTGTACAAATATCAATAAAACATTTAGTTCTTTCTATATATATTTTTTCCATTTCCTTGCCACAAGCAGGACAAACCAATGTTTTTGTAGAATCAGCCATGACGTACACTCCTTACATAATTGTTATTATACTATAAATTTAAAGGCATTTTTACAAACATTTGTAACGAAATGTAACAAGATTAATCAAAACTCTAAAGTTTTTATGTCAACATGCCGATGTATATAATGTGGGTGATAGATAAAACAAAACAACGGATATGTGTTTTAAAAGTTACCAAAATGTGAAAACAGATAATGCCATATATTTTTATATTATTTGTTTCATGAAAAAAGTTTAATACAATGTTGTTCGTATCGACAAGAACAAT
>DJYG01000042.1 GCA_002450015.1 Cyanobacteria bacterium UBA6984
GTAAAAGGCTTCTGCGCAGTTGCCTCCACAAACCAAATCGCCGCCCAGGATTACATTCTCACCCCCGGCCGCTACGTTGGCATAGAAGAAAAAGCCGAAGACGACGAACCCTTCGCCGATAAAATGACCCGTCTGACCACCGAACTTGGCGGAATGTTTACAAAGAGCCACGAGCTCGAAGAAGAGATAAAGAAAAATCTTGCTGTAATTGGGTTTAAGATATAAGGCGCTCCCTGCCTGTCGACAGGTCGGGCTTTCCGGGGTTCCGCAACCGCTCCATTCTCGCTTCGCGAGAACGGCTACGCCGCCCCTACAATCCCTAGCGCATTTTTTTGAATAGGAGTTTCTTTATGTCAAATGATTTTATAAAAGATTGGGCAGAAAAAGTAGATTGGAAAACGAGAGTAAAATCTGTATGTAAACCATGCTGGGAATTAAAATATTGTCCATATGGACCTTTAGTAGAAGACTTCCCTTTGGAATCTGACCCTATCGAAAAATCGTGCAGAATATTTGGTCATAATTGTCCTGTGTTTTATGTTGCCGAACCAATAACAGAAACAAAGGAATTAAGGAATATTTCTAGAGCAATTCCAAGTGAAATTAAATTTAAAGTTATTGCAAGAGATAAGAATATATGTCAAATATGTGGAAAAAATATTTTTGATGATGAAGTTCAATTTGACCATATAATTCCATATTCAAAAGGTGGCGCAACAGAAGTTAGCAATATAAGATTATTATGTCCAGAATGTAATCAAAAAAGAAGTAATAATTTCGAGAATGAATTTTTAGTTAATGATTGCAATGAATTTTTTACTGAATCTTTGGATATAGATACAATAGAAATGTATTTATCAACAGTACAGTTTTATCAATATTTTAAGAATGAAAATAAGCAAGCTCCAACAAAAGATGATTATCTTGAAGATGATGATTACGAAACTGCAGAATTTATAGAGGAAAGGATTAACACTTTTATCAGTCTATTTGATAAAAATGAATATGATATTACTCCAAAAATGTTTTCATTGTTAAAAGATAGGTGGGGACTTATAGATTCTAAAGTAAAACCTATAAGTGAACTAGATTTAACAGAACAGGAAAGACAAGATTTGTTTTATAGTGAAATAAGATTATTCAGTTGTACCGGAGTATATCTTAAGAGAAATAAAAATAGTTATAAAAAATGGTGTAAACAAATCGTTGAGGAATAAGAATGGAAGAGTGGAAAGAATGTAGACTTGGAGATTTATGTATCGACAATAAAGGCTCATATGGTATTGCGGCCTCTGCTGCTCCATATTCAGAAGACTTATATACTTATCTCCGAATTACAGATATTAATGATGACGGAACTCTAAATAAATCTGATTTGAAATCAGTTGCAGATGAAAATGCTGAACAATATTTATTACAACCTAATGATATCGTTTTTGCCCGAACAGGTGGAAGCACAGGCAGAAATTATTTTTATGATGGTACTGATGGTGTTTTTGTGTATGCAGGATTCCTTATAAAATTCAGCATTGATCCGAATAAAGTAAATCCAAAATACATAAAATATTATTGTCTGTCTCAAGAATATAAAAACTGGGTCTATTCATTTAATACAGGAAGTACACGAGGAAATATTAATGCTCAGACATATTCAAATATGCCTATCATTCTTCCCCCTCGTTCTCAACAAGATTTGTTGGTAAAAACTCTCTCATCTCTCGACGACAAAATCGAACTGAACAACAAAATAAACACCAACCTCGAACAGCAAGCCCAAGCCCTCTTCAAAAACTGGTTTGTAGACTTTGAGCCGTTTGGCGGTAAAATGCCCGATGGGTGGAAAGTAGGGAAACTTGGAGATTTCGTAGACATAAAACGAGGTGGATCTCCAAGACCAATACAAAAATTCCTTTCAGATGAAGGCTACCGCTGGCTTAAGATTTCTGATGTTACATCTCTTTCTGCTCCATTTGTACTTAACATAGCAGAACACATAAAAGAAGAAGGTCTTTCAAAAACAGTATTCCTAAAAGCAGATTCATTAGTTTTATCAAACAGTGCTACCCCTGGAATTCCAAAAATCCTTGATTTGGACACATGCATTCACGACGGCTGGCTCTATTTTCCAAAATCTCAATTATCCAATGAATACCTATATTTATTATTCAAAGAAATCCGCCCTCAATTACTAAACTTAGGGAATGGAAGTATTTTCACAAATCTTAAAACAGATATTTTGAAAAACTTTGAAATTTCACTACCATCAACAGAGGCGTTATCAAAGTTTCAGAATATAATTAAACCGATATTTGAAAAAGTGTTAGCCACACAACGAGAAATCAAACAACTTGAAACTCTCTGTGATACTTTATTACCAAAGTTGATGAATGGGGAAATTGAAACAAATTCTAATATTATAAGTAAGGAGTAACGAATTATGAAAAAATTCTTTAAAGACCATTTGTTTCAATTAATCTACTTGATTCCAGTAAGTTTTATAGCAATCGGTTCATTTGTGTTAAACATCTACTTGAATCAATTTGGAATTATTGATGTTGCATTATTTGACTCAAAAACAATATTTGTTGGATTTATTGCAGTATTCCAACTACTTTCTTTCCTAATTGTACTATGTACACTTGTTGGAAAAATGAATTCCATTCATGATGTGATAATATTAATTATTTGTATTTTTGCGTTACCAATATTGTTCTCAATTCTCGTTTATATGTATTCGGGAAATCTTGGTAATTTAGAAAATGTAATTGAAGGCTGGAAATACAGATTATTAAAAACAACGAGTCTAATCGGTATTACTACATCCCTATACTTTTTTGGAATTCGAAATGTTATTCAAAATTTCAAATCAGCTGATAAAAGTAATAAGATTTCGATATGCATAATGGCTGGCTTAGAAATAATTGTGTTACATACAGCATCCTTCATTTCTTGCAAAGATATTGTTTTCAAAGAAATCTATAAAGCCTATCTTTATTATAGTATCGCAATTATTCCTTTTGTAGTTTCAGTATTAGGCGATGGTTTTCCTTTTGTAAATAAAAAAGTGAACTTAGTATTATTCAAATATGATGGAAAACCAATAAAGATTGATTATTTCTTTATTATTCTATATCTACTGGTTCTTTTTATGCTTTCATTGAATTATTATTCAAAGAAAGTATTCCCTTATATATCAAGTAATATGGGGGGCGGTTATTATAAATATAATACAATAGTACTTGATGATGATTCTGTAATCACAGGAAGAATAATCTATAGCAATTCTGAATATATTTATCTTATTGAGGAAGAAGATAAATTATCTCAATACCCGATTGATAAGATTAAGGCATATGAAATTTCAAAAACTGATACTGTTGCAAAAGAAGACGAAGTAATTGAAAATGAACAATTACCTGAAATAATAAACGTTTCTAAACAATAGTTTGGTTTTCTTTGTTTACAAAATTCAAACAGCTTCTTTTTAGAAGTGTCAATTTGACTTTTGTTTATTATATTAAATAGAAAGGAGATATTAGTCGTATGCACATAAAAATTAAATCGCAATATAAATCATTAAAGCCTGGAAAAGAAGTAGAATTACCTGACTTTTGTATTTTAACAGGGAAAAACGGTAGTGGAAAAAGTCATTTTTTAAATTCTCTAACTGAACAAAATATAGCTGATGTTACAATTGATTCTAATATAATACCATTAGACAAAATTCGATATATAGAGTTTAATGGCTTGAATCCTAAAATACAACAAAGTTGTTCAAAAGACTCAATTAATCAAAAAATTACAGATTTTTGGAATCGCTTATCACAAATGCAAAATAATATTAATAGAAATTCCTCTATGACAATTGAGCAAAAAGAAATTAATTTAAATAATAATTGGCATAATTATGGTGGTAATCAGAAAATAAATGAGGCTTATAAAATAACTGCTACAAATCTTTCAAAAAGACTTAGTAAGTATGTTTGTTTATTAACCGAAGATGATGTTCGCCAAAATATTGATGTTTCAGATTTAGAGCCTAAAGATACCTTTACTGGTGAATTCGCAACCATTTTTAAAGCATATTTTATTGCATATGATAACAATCAATATAAAATTTTTCAAAACAAAGAAAAAGGTACCAATTATAAAGTTTATACAGATGATGAATTCTCTGATATATTTGGTCCAAAACCATGGATTTTTATTAATCAAATTTTAAAGGCTGCAAATCTTCCTTATGAAGTAAATAATCCTGAAGGTACAGATAGAGATAGTACTTTTCACTTTTCATTGAAAAATCCAAATCTGGGAATAGAAATCCAACCTTCAGATTTATCAACCGGAGAAAGGGTTCTAATGTCTCTTGCTATGGCTATATATAATTCTGCAGAAAAGAATATTAAGAATAAGGTTTTACTTATTGATGAACCTGATGCTGCGTTGCATCCTCAGTTTTCTAAATTCTTAATAGAAACAATAAAGAATCATATTGTTAAAGAGGCAGGTGTAAAAGTAATAATTACAACACATTCTCCAACTACAGTAGCCATGGCGGATGAAGATGATATTTATGAGATGAATAAAGATGAAAAAATACCTAAAAAAATAAAAAAAGAACAAGCTTTAGCTATTCTTTGCGAAGGAATTCCATCTTTAAGAGTTTCTATAGATAAACAAAGAGTTGTTTTCGTTGAAAGTTCATATGATGCTGAGAACTATCATAAAATATTTGATATAGTAAAGCAGATTCATCCTTATGAAATACAACCTGTTTTTCACGCAGCAAATTCTCATAGTGGTTCAAATTGTAATGATGTTAGAGATTTACTTGGTAAGTTAAATATAACACCAGGAGTGTATGGAATAATTGATTATGATAATCATGCAGTATCAACAGATAAGATTAAAGTTATGGGAGAGGGAGGAGAGCATAGATATACCATTGAGAATTACATATTAGATCCAATTTTTATAGGTTTGTTATTGTTAAGAGATAATCTATATGATTCTCCAATTCCTGTAAATTATAAATATATAGAATTCAAAAATGCAACGCATGACCAATTCCAAACTTTAATCACTTGGGTATTTACAGAATTAGGATATTCAACTGAGACTGATAGTTATACAACAATTAATGACGATGTATTCCAGATAAGTAAAGACTGGATTTTAAAACCAGGGCATGAGATTGAAACTGAGATTAAAAATCATTGGCCAAAATTAGGACAAATAACTAGAGGAAACTCCGGAGATAATACCTTAAAAAAAACTATTATTGAAAAAGTAATTAGTGATTATCCTGAATATCTTTCTAAAGATTTTATTGAATTATTCAATAAATTAATATAGGTTCAAAGAAAAAAAGTCCAATGACAGATATCCCTATTATGTTATAATTGCAATTAACTAATTATAATATAAGGCATAATTTATTAGGTCTAAAATGAAAATTTATCACTACACATCAATAGAAACTTTAGCATTAATTCTTAAAAATAAAACTTTACGATTCAATAATGCTAAGTTTGTAGATGATCCAAACGAAGCTATTACAAAAGATTATGGATCAATGCAAGATTATGTTTTTATTAGTTGTTGGTCGAATGAATCTATCGAAAGTATTCCCTTATGGAAAATTTACGGAAACAATTGTCATGGAGTTAGATTAGAATCTGATACAAAATACATTCATTTTAATGGTGATGAAACACCTATAAATGGCATCAATATTGTTGTAGAAAATGTAAAGAAAGAATTTTATTCTGATTATTTTATAAACTTATGGCAACATGATAAACCTTCTATCAATCATTATTTTGAAACAAATTATAGTGATAAGGAACGTATTTTTAAGAAAGATACCTCAACTCCTACGCAAAAAAGTTGGGAATATCAAGTTGATGCTGCATTTAATACAAAAGCAACTTGCTGGGCTTTCGAAAAAGAGATCCGTTTTATTCTGCTAGGATGTAGTTTAGAACCTTCTAAAGCAAAAAATAACTGGCAATTAGTATTTAATAATATTACAGAAAAGAAAAAAATCAGTTCCTGTTTTGTCGATTTAATGTTGTTTGATGATTTTTTTAATAACTTAACCATTACTACAGGTCCTTTACAGAACGAATCTGAAAAGATTATTGTTCAAACGTTGGTTCAAAAATATAATCAGAATATAAAAGTATTAGGAAGTAAATTACAATTAAGAAAGTAGAAATAAAAGCAGGTGTTGCGGGCGGCACCTGAGCCCGCAGAAGGGGTAGCGGAAAACGCCGAAGCCGGTTGGAGCGAGGGGAAGGCCTTCCCATCCTACTTATAAAAAATCGGAGGTACAACAATGCCAACAGATAATAAAAGTGAAATCGAGATTTTTAAGACAGCGGACGAAAAGATTTCTGTTGATGTTCGTTTTGAAGGCGAAACTGTCTGGCTTACGCAGGCTCAGCTGGTGGATTTATATGGTTCGAGCAAGGCAAATGTAAGCGAACATATAAAGCATATTTTTGAAGAAGAAGAGCTTGAAGAAGATTCAGTTGTTCGGAAATTCCGAACAACTGCGGCGGATGGAAAGTCGTATCAGACAAAATATTACAACCTCGATATGATTATCTCTCTGGGCTACCGTATAAAGTCCAAGATCGCAACACAGTTCCGTCAGTGGGCAACAAAGCGGCTGAATGAATACATCCGAAAAGGCTTTACGATGGTAAGAAGATATTTCAACCGAAACAATTATTCGTGGTCGCTGTTATTTAAGAATCTTTTTATTGCAAATTCCTGAGCATCTAGTAAATTAAATTTATATTTGTTCTTTTCTTTTGAAAATTCTTCTTCAGCTTTAAGATTCCGTTCTTTATCATTATTCGTACCAGATAAATAATAATCTATTTTCGTATCTGTTTGCATTCTTAGATATTCAAGGTATATATAAAACTGATGAGAAACATCGTGTCCAAGAATATATTCATTTTGGCTTATAAACAATTTACTTTCATTCATTTTTAATTCATACAACTTGTATTGCTCTGAAAAGCTAGACTGATATTGAAATGAATATTTATCAAAAGACTTTTCCTCAAGAGTATAAACAAACGCATCACTACATATTTCAGAGGATAACATTTCGACTTCATCTATCTTTTTCCAAATGTCATTCGTTGCATTAATAAATCTTGAAACTGAAAGTTCTGCAATTTTATTTTTAGTTTTTGCATTTTCAAGATTTATATTTATAAGAAAAGCTGCTAACAAAATAAAGATTCCGATAATGCATTTATCTAAAATAATTTGCAAAGTTTTTGATTCATCAAATAATTTTAAAATTTTTTTCATTTAAACATCTCCCTTACCGCACCATTCCCGATAAGGTTTGTGAATACCGAATAGTTTTTGTTCTCAAAACGGAGACGGCCTGCTGGTATTGCGGGGCTGATATGCTGTTCTTCTGCAAAATTTCTTATTGCCATAGAAGTGGAAGAAATTGTCAGGCCAGAAGTTTTCCAGATGTTCATAGGTATTAACATTTCTTTTGCGTATGTGTCGGCTTCTTTTTCAATTGTTTTACTCATCTCATTTGTTATGTCGTCAAAGTATGCGGCATTATTTTTTGACAGATGT
>DJYG01000026.1 GCA_002450015.1 Cyanobacteria bacterium UBA6984
TCACCAAAACAGGTCTTCAGTACCAATATGTTGAAGGATTTTTGAAAAAGCACTATGAGTGAACAGTAATGAGTAAACTGTGACCTGTGAATAGTGACTTTAGCAAGTAAGTTGGGTGAAACCCAACAAAACTTTCAAAACAGTAACATAAACTGTCATTCTGAGGTACGAAGTACCGAAGAATCTTTTACAAACAACTGGATACTTCGCTAGCGCTCAGTATGACGAAAATATAAATAAAGAAATAAAGAAAGGAAGAATAACATGCTAAAAAAAATATTATTTAAAGTTCACAGTTCACTTTTTTCTAAAACAATTGCGTTCACCCTAGCAGAAACATTAATTGTAATGGGTATAATTGGTGTTGTTGCAGCATTGACACTTCCAAATTTAAATAGTTCAACAGGTGACAAAGAAAAAGTTGCAAAAGTAAAGAAAATTTATTCAAACCTTAATGATGCACTTGGTAGAGCTCAGGCTGTCTATGGACCAGTTGATGAGTGGTGTGTCGGATATTCTGGAAGTTGCAAGCAACGCCATTTTGACAGAATAACTGAATTTATGAAAATTTCAAAAAAATGTGATTCTATAACTGCATGTTCACTTCAATTTGACAAAAACGGTACTAGTGGTACTGATGGATATTTTTCTGCTATACTTTCTGATGGCACAATAATATCTTTACATTCTAATTTCAACTACTCCACGACAAACTTAACTTACACTCCACCATCATTTAAATTTGATATAGATGGATTGAACAAAGGGGCAGATCAACAAGGAAAAGATATTTTTGAATTTTTTTATAATAATAATGGGATATATGCTGAGGATATAATGAGTAATACATCAAGGCATGTTTATGCTTATAGCAGTAATGGTTATTTTTTTAACGGTGCAGACGCTGCCGCATGGATAATAAACTTCGGCAACATGGATTATCTAAAGACAACTGATGGTACTACATGCCCTAATAGTAGTATAAAACTAACATCAGGTGGTAATCATAGTTGCAAATAAAAATCACGAAAACATGTAAAATACGTGTAAAAAATCGCAATATTGCTATTTACAACAAAAATTCAGGCTTTATAATATAGGTATGAATACACTTGTTTACTCTATTGATGACAATGCCGAAAATGCTAAAACACTTTATGTAAACTTGACTAATAAGTGTACAAATGCTTGTGTATTCTGTATTAGAACTACTGTTGATGCCATAAAAGGCAAAAACATGTGGCTTGAAAATGAAGATATTACAACAAAAGACGTTATTGCTCAGTTAGAAAAGTTTAATAAGCCGGAAGAAGTTGTATTCTGCGGTTATGGCGAACCTCTTATGAAATTAAATGTTTTAAAAGGGGTTTGTGCGTATTTAAAACAAAATAATATAAAAGTGCGAATTAATACAAACGGGATAGGTAATGTTGTTAATAACAGAAACATTTTACCTGAAATTGTAAATTTAGTTGATGAAATTTCAATTAGTTTAAATGCTCCAACTGAAGAACAATATAACGAAATTTCAAAACCAAAATCAAAAAAAGCTTATAAAGAAATGCTTGACTTTGCAAAAAAATGCGTTGAAAATGATATTAAAACAACTTTAACAGTTGTAGATGAACACCCTGATTATACACTTGATATTCCTGCTTGTAAAAAAATAGCAGATGAAATAGGTGCTGATTTTAGGGTTAGAAAATGGTTAAATAACGGATATTAGTATATTGTAGAAATGAAAGGAAAGGAAAACAAATGCTAAAAGAACAATTAGACAAAATCATGTGTCCTAAGACTATTGCAGTTGTTGGTGCTTCTACAAAAGAACACACAATTGGTTCAGACATTATGAAAAGATTACAAGAGTACAAATTTACAGGTAAAATATACCCAATTAATCCAAAAGGCGGAATAATTGAAGGACTACAAGCATATACAACAGTAAATGAAGTTCCTGAAAGTATTGATTTGGCAATTATTGTTGTAAATTCAAAATTTGTGTTATCAACAATCGATCAATGTAACGAAAAAGGCATTAAAGGATTATGTATAATCACAGCTGGTTTTAAAGAAACAGGCAAAGAAGGTGCTGAACTTGAAAAACAATTAGTTGAAAAATTAAATGAATATGGTATGAGATGCGTAGGTCCAAACTGCTTAGGTGTTGTTAACACTAACCCTGAAATCAGAATGGACGGATGTTTTGCTGAAAGCTTACCTGAACGCGGACACATCGGCTTTGTATCTCAATCAGGTGCTTTAGGCGGCGGTATTTTAAATATTTTAAAAGACTTGAACCTTGGTTTTGCGCAATTCATTTCAATCGGAAACCAAGCAGATGTTAACGCTGAAACTGCATTAGAATATTGGGAAAATGATGATGATGTTCAACAAATGTTGTTATACATGGAATCAATACAAAATCCTGCAAACTTTAGAAAATTAGCTTCAAGAATTTCTAAGAAAAAACCTATTCTTGCTTTAAAAGCAGGTCGTTCAGCAGCAGGTGCATCAGCAGCATCTTCTCACACAGGTTCATTAGCAGGTGCAGATAAAGCAGCTAACGCTTTATTAGCTCAATCAGGTGTTATCAGAGAATATTCATTGAAAAACTTATTCTCAACAGCAAAAGTATTTGCTAACTGCCCTATTCCAAAAGGAAACAGAGTAGCTATCATTACAAACTCAGGCGGCCCTGGTATCATGGCAACTGACGCTGTATGTGAATATGGTATGGAAATGGCTAAAATTACAGATGAAACAAAAGAAAAATTAAGAAGTTTCTTACCTGCAGCAGCATCTGTTAAAAACCCAATCGACATGATTGCATCTGCTCCAATTGAACACTACAAAGAAACATTAAAAACAGTTATTGCTGACGAAAATGTTGATATGATTATGGTAATTTACTTGCCATTCTTAGGCTTAAAAGATATTGATGTTGCAAAAGCAGTTATGGAAATTAAAGCACAATATCCTGAAAAACCGGTTATTGGTGTATTCATGACTAAGAGCAAATTCTTTACTGCATTATCAGATATGGATGTAAATATGCCATTCTTTATGTATGCAGAAGAAGCAGCAGAAGGATTTATGAGATTAGACCAACAACGTAAATGGATTGCAAGACCTGAAGGAAAAATTCCTTGCTACGATGTTGACAGAAAGAAAGCAGAAGAAATCATATATCAAGCATTGAAAGAAGATAGAGCTCAATTAACAACTCGTGAATCTATTGATGTATTAGATGCTTACGGTATCAGAGTATGTAAATCAGGCTTTGCCACTAACGAAGAAGAAGTTGTTTCATTAGGTAACTCAATCGGCTACCCTGTTGTAATGAAAATGACTTCTAAAACAACATCACACAAAACAGATGTTGGCGGTGTTAGAGTAAACATTCAATCAGAAGAACAATTAAGAGCTGAATACAAAGACTTGTTATCTAAACTTGAAGAAAAAGGTCTTTTAGATGGTCTTGAAGGTGTAATTATTCAAGAAATGGTTAAAGGTAACAGAGAAATGGTTTGTGGTATCGCAACTGATCCTCAATACGGTCCAATGATGATGTTCGGTTTAGGTGGTGTATTTATTGAAGTTATGAAAGACGTAACTTTCAGAATTGCTCCATTAACTGACGTTGATGCTGAAGAAATGATTAAATCAGTAAAAGCATACAAATTATTGGAAGGTGCAAGAGGAACAAAACCTGCTGATATGAACCAAATCCAAGAAACATTATTGAGATTATCTCAATTAGTTTCAGACTACAAATTCATCGACGAATTAGATATTAACCCATTGTTAATTTCTGAAAAAACAGGTGAAGGTATTGCAGTTGACGGTCGTATCAAAGTAAGACTTGAAGAAGCAAAAGAATCTTTAGGCTTAACTTGTGCAGCTTGCGGTTGCAGCAAGTAGTTATTTTATAAAAAAGCTATAAAAAAACTGGCGGACATTGCCCGCCAGTTTTTTTATGTTTTATGCTCATCTTGCTTAATTTTAATAGCGTAAGCCTTTTGAATATCAGTATCATTAGCATTAGGATATTTTTTAAGATATTCGTCTTTAAATTGTTTATACTCTGATGAGTTCGTATCTACATGTATATCATCTTTTTTATCAGGAGTGTGAGTTCCATCTGTTACTGCCTGATTGCCGGCTGGTGTATCTGTTTTACCCTCAGGTTTAGCATCAGGTTTTTCTTTAGTCTTAGCCTCAGTTTTAGTTGATGCATCATTATCAGTTGCAGGTGTGCCTAAGGCTACCTCTGCTTTTCCAATAGATGCCGTTAAATCACTTTGCCTTGTTTGTAGTGATGTTAATATAGTTTGATTTGAACTAAGCTTAGCTTTTGCTGTTGCCTGACCCTTTTCTTTATTTATTGCTAAGTTTTTATAATCATCACCTTGTTGTCTCAAAATATTAATTAAATTTTCATTTTCAGATTTATCTTTTTGAACAGAATCTGCGTTTTGTTTAAGAGTCTCGTTAGCATCAATATAACCTTTTAATTGGTTTGCATAATTATCAATTTGTTTTTTTGCTTGTGCAACTTGTTGTTGTGCGTCATCTTTTTCTTTAACAATATCAGCAAGTGTTTTTTCACCAACAGAAATACTTCCTGCAACCTCCATCATTGCTGTATGATCTTTTTCACGTTGTTTTTGTACGTCTTTTAATTCTTTTTCTTTGTCTTCTTTAGCTTTTTTAGCAACATTAATTTTGTTTTTAGCATCTTTTATAGCTTTATTCCTTGCATCTACTAATTTTTTATCTTCTTTACCATCTTTGGTAACTTCCATCTTTTCAGCTTTATCTAAATTACCTTCAGCTTCACCTATTTTTCCTTGAGCTTCTTCTACAGCTGTTTCAAGACCTGGAATTACAGTATCAGCTGTATTGACTGCTTCTTGATATGTTGAGAATTTATTTTGCAAGTCTTCTAGTGTACCTTTTTGCTTACCTTCTTGATTAACTTTTATTTCTACAATACCTTCTGTTTTACCTAATACTGTTTTAGTTTCATCAGAAAGCTTTTCAACATTTATTTTACATTCACCATTTTCAGCTTTTTGTTTCGTTATTTCTGATATATCTTTATTACAAATTTCAACTTTTTTATCAGCGGCAGCTTTTGTATTAGCACATTCTTTAGCATCTTCTTTTATTTGTCCTAATACTTCATTAAATTCACCATTAGCTGCCTTTTCTAAAGCTCCATTTTCTTTAGTTATTGTTTGTATTTGTCCATTTACATTATCAAGTTCACCTCTAGCTTTATTAAGACCTAACTCTAGAGCAGCTTTATTTTTTGAACTCTTATTGCTTTCATAAGCGGTTATTAAATTATCCAAATTTTGGCTTGTTGTAAGTGGTTTAGCATTATTATTGTTGTTGTTTTGATTACCACCGGAACTGTCACCTTTTATAGCACCAAGAACTGTAGCACCCATCGAAGCTACTGCTGTACCGATAGCTAAAGCTTTTTCAAGGCCTGACATTGATGTATCATTATCACCATCTCCACCGGTAACTTGATATTGTGTATTAACATCGTTTGACACTTTGTTCATATCTGATTCTATGCTATTTTTTACATTACTAAATGACTGGTTTGCAACTGAAGTTATACCACTGGCATCTTCTGCTTTTTGATGTTTTGTATTGAGATTTAAATATTTACTTTTATAAGCATCACTTTTATTAACACTTTCCATATATACACTCCTTTTTTACCTACATACACATGTGTTCTCGGTACTTTTGTACAAAAACTTTAGTAGCAAATAATAAAAATATTATAAATCTTTACAATTGTTAATAAACTTTTGTGAAATTTTGAGAAGTGTAAATTTTGTGTTACTTTGAGCGACAATAATTTACTATTTGTGTTTTTGTATATGTTTGTTAGATATGGTTAAGTAAACGCTTAATTATTGCTGCTGTCTGTCGCAAGCAGCATATATACGCCTTTTACAGCTGCCTCTACTCTGTTTGACACATTTAACTTATGTAAAATAGAACTTACATGCGCTTTTACAGTCGAGATACTTATGTAAAGATGTTTTGAAATACTTTTGTTTGTTTCTCCTTTGATTAATTCTTTTAGTACAATTTTTTCCATGTTTGTTAAGTGTTCTTCTTCCATAGCTTTCTTCCTTTCTTTAATATATTTTTTTATTTTAGTAAAAAACTATTCAAATTTTTATTAGGCTTTAAGATAATTTTTTATTTTTTATATTTATATTTTAATAATATTTTAATAAAATTTTTACATATATTTGCCTGTTTAAAATTTTCATACAAATATATTAAATTTTTGTAAAAAAAATTAAAATTTTAATTATTTATTATATATTTAATAATGTAATTATTAATTTGGGAGAACAAAATGATACATTCATCAGCCATAATTCACGAAACAGCTAAAATTGCAGATGATGCATATATAGGACCAAATGTTGTTATTGGTGAAAATGTTGTTATCGGAAGCGGTACGAGAGTTATTGCAAGTGCATTTATTGAATTTGCCGAAATTGGCAAAAATTGTACTATAAGTCCGTTTGCAACAGTAGGCTCAGAACCTCAAGATTTAGGATATAAAGGTGAACCAACAAAAGTGGTTATAGGCGATGATGTTATTATAAAAGAAAATGTAACTGTGCACAGAGGTGCAGCATGCGGTGATTTTACAACACATATAGGTAATAAATGTTTGTTGATGGCAGGTGTTCATGTTGCCCATAACTGTGTTTTGGCTGATCAAGTTATTATGGCTAACCTTGCTACACTCGGTGGACATTGCCATGTTGGTTTTGGTGCTTGGCTTGGCGGCATGACAGTTTTCCATCAAAATGTTAGAGTTGGTGATATGGCTATAATTAGCGGTTTTTCAGCAACAAGACAGGATATTTTACCTTATTCTAAAGGCGAGGGAAGACCTCCTGTTCCAAAAGGATTAAATGTTGTTGCAATGAGAAGACGTGGTGTTTCTAAAGAAGATAGAATAAATACTAATAATGCTTTTAAGCTTCTTGTTTCTCCAGAATATAATACAACTCAAGCTATTGAAAAAATTAAGGCTGAAATACCTATGAATGAATACATTGAAAAAATGATTGAATTTATTAAATCTTCCAAAAGGGGTGTTCTTTTAAAATCGCATAAACAAGGTTTTGAAAGCCTTGATGAAGATTAATAAAAATTTTTGTAAATTTTTACTTGACAAAAACGGTTAAATTATAGATAATAAAGGTGCAGGGGTTGTAATAATATATAATGTGAAGGATTTTTCCCTGCAAGTTTGTTTTTACACCATTACTATTTTTTAGTAGTGGTTTTTTTTATCAGATTTATATTTTTTCTTCGATAGATTTTATTTCAACATCTATTTTGCTTGGGATAAATCTTTTTACTGCATGTTCTAAATCGTTTGTGGCATTAACCCAAAAAGTTGGGGCTGATGCAATTTTTACTTCTGAATCTTCATCTTTTACTTTTATTACAACAGGATCAGCCCCCGGATATTTTGCTAAAATATCCTTCATGGCAACGAGTTCCTCGTATGGAATATCATCGTTTATTGAAATCATGAAAATATTTGCATTATCAACAGGTTTTACATCATCAATAATTATATTAGGTTCTTCTCCATTTCTGTAACTAACTTTACCTGTAATAATTATTTTGTTATCAGGCTGCATAAAATCATTAAACTCACCTATCTTTTGATGAAAACAAGTTGCATCAATTTTTCCTGATAAATCTTCTATTGTAATAACTTTCAAAAATTTTGAAGGATCTTTTTTATATGGAATTTGTCTTGCAGAAGTAACAAGTCCGCATATTGTAACAATCTTTTCATCAGGTAGCTCTTTAACTTGTGATATTTTATGACTTTCTAAAAATTGCATTTTATCCATAATAGAAGATAAAGGATGCGACGATACGTAAAAACCCAAAAATTCTTTTTCAAATGCTTGAAGTTCTTTATTCGAAAATTCTTCATCAGAACCTGCCAGCTTAAATTGTGTACTTGCAAAATCGGCATTATCTTCAAGTCCTGCAAATAAACTCGTTTGTCCTAATTCTTTTGCTTTTGCTTCTTTATTTGCCGTATTTACGATGTATTCAAGATTATCAAGAAGTTGTTTACGGCTTTTTTCTAAATTAGCAAATGCGCCTGCCTTAATCAAACCTTCTAAAACTCGTTTATTTGTTGCTTTTGAATCAATTCTTTTACAAAAATCGTAAATTGATTTAAATTCACCATTTTCTTCGCGTTCTTTGATAATCATTTCTACAACAACTTCACCAACTTGTTTAATAGATGCAAGTCCAAAACGAATATCATTTCCATCCGGTGCAAATTCTGCAAAAGATTTGTTAATATCAGGAGGAAGAACCTGAATACCTTTTTTATTACATTCTTCAATATAAAGTTGAGTTTTTTCCTGATCGGTTGAAACACTAGAAAGCAAGCAAGCCATATATTCAACAGGATAATGACATTTTAAGTATGCTGTTTGATATGCAACAAAAGCATAAGCTGCAGAGTGGCTTCGGTTAAAACAGTATGAAGCAAATTTTTCAATTTGTTCAAATAAAGTTGTTGCATCTTGTGCTGACATTCCATGTCTGGCTGAACCTTCAATAAATTTACCCTTTTGTTTTTGCATTTCTTCAACTTTTTTCTTACCCATCATACGTCGAACCATATCGGCTTGACCAAGTGAGTAGTCCGCAAGAGTTTGGAAAACTTGCATAATTTGTTCTTGATATACAATTGTTCCGTATGTATCTTTTAATACAGGTTCAAGTGACGGATGAGCATAAGTTATAGCTTTTCTACCGTGTTTTCTGTCAACGAACTCATCAACCATGCCGGAATCTAATGGGCCTGGACGGAATAATGCAACTAAAGCGCCTAAATCTTCAAATACGTCAGGTTTTAATCTTTTTACAAGATTTTTCATGCCTGACGATTCAAGTTGAAAAACTCCATCGGTATCTCCTTGCATAAGCATTTTATAAACAGGTTTGTCGTCAAGTGGAATATTGTTTATATCAACGTCAATTCCTTGACGTTTTTTTATTACATCAAGCGTTTTGTATATAGTTGTAAGGTTTCTCAAACCTAAAAAGTCCATTTTTAAAAGGCTTAAAACTTCTGTGACATCGTGTGGCGGATAACCTGTTTGAACAATACCATCTTTAGATGGTTGGACAGGTATAATTTGGTCTAAAGGCTTAGGTGCAATAATAACACCTGCGGCGTGTGTACCTGTATTGTTTTTAATACCTTCAATACCTATTGCAAGGTCAATCCATTTTTTTACACCAACAGTTTTACCTTCAATAGAGTCAATGACAATTTGAGTATCTTCATCGTACATTTGACGAAGTTCCATACCTTCTTGTAAGGCGTCCTTTATATGTGTTTTGGGTTCAGATGGAATTAGACTTGCTATTCTGTTACTTTCTGCAAACGGTATTTTTAAAATTCTTGCAACACCTTTTACAGCTGCTTTTGCTGCATAAGTACCGAAGGTAATAATTTGACAAACCTTGTCTTCACCGTATTTTTGAGTTACATAGTCAATAACTTCTCCACGGCGTTCGATGCAAAAGTCTATATCAATATCGGGCATGGTGAAGCGTTCCGGATTTAAAAATCTTTCAAATAAAAGTTTGTGTTGTATAGGGTCAAGGTCAGTAATTTCAAGTGCATAAGCAACCAACGAACCTGCGGCAGAACCACGACCTGGACCAACAGGAATGCCGTGTGTTTTTGCATAATGAATAAAATCCCATGTGATTAAGAAATATGCTGCAAAACCCATTTGTTCAATTACACCAAGTTCATATTCAGCACGTTCTCTTAACTCTTTTGTGATTTCTCCATAACGCTTTTTAACACCTTCCATCACAAGATAATTTAAATAACTTTCTGTTGTATGATTTTTAGGAACTTCGTAATTTGGAAGTGGAGATTTACCTAATTCAAGTGTTAAATGGCATTTTTCTGCAATTTTTACGGTATTTTCAATACATTTGTTAAATAAATCTTCATCCATCCAAGAAAAAGATTGTCTTAATTGTTCTGCATTTTTTACATAAAATTCATTACCTTCAAAGTGAAAACGGTTAGGATCATCTTTTTCAGAGTTGGTATTCATGCATAACAGAGTATCATGCATATCAGCATCTTCTTTACGCAGATAATGCGAGTCATTTGTTATAACCATTTCAATACCGAGCTCATTTGCAAGGGCAATTAATTCCGGATTTGTACGTTTTTGGTCTTCAAGTCCGTGGTCTTGAAGTTCAATATAATAATCTTCTCCAAATAAATCTTTATATTGTTTTGCAACTTTTTTTGCTTTTTCAGGTTCGTGATGTAATAAGTTTTGCAAAACTTCACCACCAAGACAAGCTGATAAACAAATTAAACCTTTGTGATGTTCTTGAATTAATTCCCAGTTGATACGAGGGTGAACGTACCGTCCTTTGCACCAAGCGACAGAAGTTAATTTAATTAAATTTTTATAACCGTCTTTATCTTTTGCAAGCAAAATTAAGTGATAACAAGGATTGTTCATTTTGTCATGTTCGGTTATATCTCCGTTATGAACATAAAACTCGCAGCCTAAAATGGGCTTTAAACCTGCTTCCTTTGCAGTTGTATAAAGTTCCATATCACCATACATTACACCGTGATCAGTAATTGCAACAGCAGGAAATTCTTCTTCTTTTGCAAATTTGCATAAATCATCTATTCTTATTGCACCGTCAAGAAGGGAATATTCTGTGTGCAAATGTAATGGTACGTATGGTTTTGTCATACTAAGAGTATATCACGGTGGAATTTTATTTTTGGGGTTTATTAAAATATTTTAATTTCAGTTTGTGAATTATAAATAAGAACAGTATGTTCGATTCCGTATAAAATGTATATTAAAATAAAGATTTGATAAAACATGCCGGTGGCCACTCTGCCGAACAAAACGATTAAGTATCGTTTTGTGAGAGGAAAGAACCGGAGGTTCGACTCCGAAAAATAAAAAAAGACCTCAAAAGAGGTCTAAATAATTGCCGGTGGCCACTCTGCCGAACAAAACGATTAAGTATCGTTTTGTGAGAGGAAAGAACCGGAGGTTCGACTCCGAAAAATAAAAAAAGACCTCAAAAGAGGTCTAAATAATTGCCGGTGGCCGGAGTCGAACCGGCACGTGGGGTGAACCACACCAGATTTTGAGTCTGGCACGTCTACCAATTTCATCACACCGGCATGTTGTAAAAGTATGATGTAAGATTATAATAACAAAAACAAATTAAATATCAAACTTTATTTTTAAATTTTTTATAACAACCGTATTTGTTCTCCAATATACCCTTTTACTGTTCTAAAAAAAGTTTTATTTTAATTTTGGAGGAACAGGGAATGAGGAAATATTTTTTATTAATTTTTACTTTTTTATTTTTTAATTTAACGGCAAATTCAGTACCACTTCAAGCAAATATTTCAAAGGAAGGCGAAGCAGGTATAAACAAAATAGTTGATGCGGAGACAAGTCAGCCAATTGCAGGTGCAAGAGTAATTTTGCCGCAAAAAAATTATTCAATTACAACAGCTTCAGATGGTACTTTTAATTTGAATGCAGATATAAATGGAGCAACAGTATTGTCAGTTGAAAAAGAAGGATATAGACCTTTTTCTTTAACTATTAACGAAAAAATAGCATCACGTCCAATTGTAGTTGGTATAGAAAAATCAAACCCAATGAATATTACAATTGACAAGGATATGTTTCATTTAGGCGATAACAATTATTCCGATATGTCAGCAAATGCAGGTCAATTTTGTGTAAAGTGTGTTGGTCCTTATTATACAAAAAATATACAATTATCTAAAATTACAGACAGTATTTATTTGGTAATTGGCTCAATAATAGGTGTAGATACAAAAACAGCAAAAAGTATGGGACAAAATAAAATTTCTTTTGCATACGCAAGTCCGCCTGAAATATTTTTTAATGGTAATAAAATTGCCGAAATCCAAATAAATGGTGATGGTCAAAGATTTAAAATCCCAAGAAATCTTATAAGAGCAGGTAAGAACGAAGTTACAATTAAAACGGGTCGTAATCTTATGCAAACCGCTTATATTGATTATGATGACATAGAAATTTCTAATATATCAATTGAAACACGTTAAGAAAGTTGTAAAACTCTGAGTAAATCTTGTGCGATTTCTTTTTGAACATCCAAAGGTGCAGCCTTTAAATAATCAAAAGCTTCCTGAATACGTTTATCTTTATCATACCAGCGTCTTAGTATATAACTGAAAGCTTCATTTAATGCATTCTCAGAATTTTTAACACCATAGTTTTTAGCCTTAGTGACAATATAATCTGCGCATTTGAGTTGAATTTCCTCATTTGCGTTTTTCATTAGGCTAACTGCCAAACTGACTGTGGGATCAAGGTCATACCAACGTTTTTGCATATAAAATCTTTCTTTAAAAAATTAACTTTCTTTGTCTTTTTGCAATTTTTCAATAATATCAAATGCAATACCTAATTGTACATCATAAGGAGCTACTTTTAAATATTCAAAGGCATCATGCAATTGTCTGTTTTTATCGTACCAACGTCTAAATAAATAATTGAAAGTTTCTGATAAATCACTTTCGGAAAGTCTTACACCATAGTTTTTAGCTTTGTCAATAATATAATGTGCGCATTCAAGCTGAACTTTTTCTTCTGCTTGTTCCATTAAGCTAACAGCGGTGCTAACTGTAGGATCTAAATCATACCAACGTTTTTGCATATATGTTCCTTAAAAATTTTTGGGCTAAAACTATTTTATGTTAAAATCGTTTTTATTTCTACCATCTTATCGGATGAAATATTTTTAAAAAGCAAAGTCTTTTCTTTTGAAGTTTCACCTTTAACAATTTCTATATTTGATTTTGCAATTTTTAATTTTTTTGATAAAAATTCTATTAAAGCTTTATTTGCTTTATTTTCAATGGGTTGTGCCGTAATTTTTACTTTAATTTCAGTTTCATTTCTTATTATTTCATTTTTACTTGCATTTGGTGATATTTTAAGTTTGATTACTAAAGAATTTTCATCCATAAAATTTACCCCTTGTAAAAATAAAAAAATACGAGTAAAATAATTATACCATGAGTAGTGATATTAATACATTAGCATTATTTGATGAAATAAGACCTTTGATAGAAGAACGTTCTGATGAAGACAAATCAGCAATTGAAAAGGCTTTTTTGTTTGCAAGAGAAAAACATTCTAAACAGGTGAGAGTTTCCGGAGAGCCTTATATTATTCATCCGGTTGAGGTAGCAAAAATATTAATAAGCTTAAAAACAGACACTCATACAGTTATAGCTGCATTTTTGCATGATATATTGGAAGATACCGATACTCCGCCTGAGGTAATACAACAAGAATTTGGAGAGGATGTTTTAACAATAGTTCAAGGTGTTACAAAATTAGGTAAATATCACTTTAATTCTAAAGAAGAACGTCAAGCTGAAAATTTTCGTAAAATGTTTATTGCAATGGCAAGTGATATAAGAATAATATTTTTAAAACTTGCTGACAGATTACATAATATGCGCACATTAAATTTTATGCGCGAAGACAAACAAAAAAGAATAGCACAAGAAACATTAGACGTTTTTGCTCCTCTTGCAAACCGTTTGGGGATTGGTAAAATAAAAGCGGAACTCGAAGATTTATCATTGAGATATTTAAATCCTGATAAATACTACGAAATAGTTCAACAAGTTGCACAAACAAAAGCAGAAAGAGAATCTACCGTTAAATTGTTAATGGATAAGATTGCGAGTGATGTTAAATCAAATGGTATTAATGCTCAAATTACCGGACGTGCAAAGCACTATTATAGTATATACAGCAAAATGAAACGTTTAAATATTTCATTTCAAGATTTATACGATATTACAGCTGTACGTGTAATAGTTGATACTGAAAAAGAGTGTTATGAAGTTTTAGGTTTAATTCACTCTCAATTCAAGCCTATACCGGGAAGATTTAAAGATTATATAGCGATGCCGAAAGGCAATTTGTATCAATCACTTCACACATCTGTAATAGGTCCTAAAATGCGTCCGTTGGAAGTTCAAATAAGAACTCACAAAATGCATGAAATAGCAGAGTATGGGGTTGCTGCTCACTGGCGATATAAAGAAAAGGGTTCTCAAAAAGCAAATAATGCTGAAGATTTACAGTTTTCTTGGATGAGAAAAATGGTTGAATATAACCAAGATAATACAACTGCTGAGGATTATGTAAATTCTGTTAAATTAGATATTTTTTCAGACCAAGTTTTTGCATTTACACCAAACGGTGATGTATATGATTTACCTAAAAAAGCAACTCCTGTTGATTTTGCATATCGTATTCACTCGGAAGTAGGTCACAAGACAGTAGGAGCTTTAGTTAATGGTAGAATAGTACCACTTGATACTAAGTTAAAAAATGGTGATATTGTAGAAATTTTAACATCAAAACAGCCTGCGCCAAGGTTGGATTGGCTTAATTTTGTTGTTACAAAACAAGCAAGTTCAAAAATTAGACAATGGTTTAAGAAAAATAAACGTGAAGATCATGTTGAACTCGGTAAAAATAATCTTGAACACGAGCTTACAAAAGCTGTTTTTGATGAATATGTTAAAAACGGTGAACTTGAAAATGTAGCAAAACAAATGAATTATGTTTCGGCTGAAGATTTGTTTGCGGCTTTAGGTTATGGCGAAACAACAGTAAATAAAATTATAAGTAAACTTAAAAAGAATACTGAATCAACAAGAACTCCCGAAACAACTTTTCAACCAAGAAAAAAAACAAATGCAAAAGATGTTATCGGTTTAGATGGGTTGTTATATTCATTTGCAAGATGCTGTTCGCCAATACCAGGAGAACCTATTGTTGGTGTTGTAACACGTTCTAAAGGTGTTTCTATACACAGATTGGATTGTAAAACTCTTGAAGATGTTGAACCGGAAAGGTTAATAGATATTCAATGGGCAAATAATCCTGCAAATAAAGCTTATAGTACGACAATAAGAGTAGAAACTCAAGATAAGCAGGGCTTATTAAAAGATATTATTGCAGCTGTTTCGGACAACAATACCAATATTAATTATGCAAATGTAAAATCAAAGCAAAATAATATCGGTGTAATAGAACTTGGAATTGAGCTTGACAATATTAATACATTAAGAAAAGTTATAGCAAGTTTGCAATCATTACCTGATGTAATAAGCGTAAAACGTATTCAAACTTCGTTTGCTCAAGCACCTCAGCAGTTTAGTAAAAAAAATGCACCAAAAAATAAAAATAAAAAACCGAGAAAAAATTAATGGAAATAAATGAATTAAAACAACGAATATTAAAAAATAAGGAGTGTCTTTGACGTTGAATCTTTAAAAAAAGAATTAACAGAAAAAGAAGCAAAACTACAATCTCCAGAGGTTTGGTCAAATCAGGAAATTGCAAGTGAACTTGGACAGCGAACAAGAGAAATAAAAGAAAATCTTGAAAAAATAAACAGGTGGGAAACCATAATTTCCAATGCGCAAACAGCTTTTGAATTACAAGATGAAGAATTAATTCAAGAGGCAGAAGCTTCTTTAAATGAGCTTGAAAAAGAATTGGATAAATTTGACGTTCGATTAATGTTATCAGGTGAATATGATGAAGCTGATGCGATGTTAACGGTTAATGCCGGTGCAGGTGGAACAGACGCACAAGATTGGGCAGAAATGTTGCTCAGAATGTACACACGTTGGGCAGAAAAACACAACTGGAAAGTAGATTTATTGGATAAATCAGAAGGTGAAGAAGCCGGAATAAAATCTGCTACAATAAAAATTTCAGGCAAATTTGCATTTGGATATGCGAAAGCCGAAAGAGGAGTTCATAGACTGGTCAGAATTTCACCATTTAACGCAAATGGCAAACGTCAAACTAGTTTTGCCAGTTGTGAAGTTTCACCTATTATTGAAGATTATGAAAAAGAAATCAATATTCCTCCTGAAGACATAGAACTTGATACAATGCGTTCAGGTGGTGCAGGCGGTCAAAATGTAAATAAAGTCGAAACAGCAGTCAGAATTTTGCATAAACCGACAGGAATTGTCATTAAATGTCAGCAAGAGCGTTCACAACTTCAAAACAGAACTATTGCAATGCAAATGCTTGCCGCAAAATTACTTGCCATACGTCAGCAGGAGCATGAAAAAAAACTTGCTGAACTTAAAGGCGAAAATTTTGATATAAATTTCGGTTCTCAAATTCGTTCTTACGTTTTTCACCCGTATAAAATGGTTAAAGACCACAGAACAGGTTTTGAGGTTGGTAATGTTGATGCTGTTATGGACGGTGATTTGGATGGATTTGTAGAAAGTTATTTAAAAGTTAAACGTAAATAGATTTAAAAGTTTTAAAATTATTAAAACAAGAAAGAGGTGTTTTATGAGAGATGATATTAAAGAATACAATGCTGTTGAGACCGTTGCTAAGAAATTTTGTGAAGCTGTAAAAGCAGGGAAAAGTGAAATAGTTAAACCTTATTTTTATGAAAAAGCTGTATTCTTTGGACAATTAAACGAAGAAACTTATCAATCAGGTTCAATAGAAGAGTTTTATAAAACTATTGAAACTTTTGGAGCTTGTGGTGATGATTATATTTCAAGAATTGATGTGTTAATGTTAGAAAAAACAATTGCAGTTGTTCAAGTTATTGAAGACAACTGGCATGGTTATAAATTCACAGACATTTTGAATTTAAACAAAATAAACGGTGAATGGAAGATTGTAGCTAAAGTATATGATACTCTTGCTAAATCATAATTTCTACGTTTTATAACAGTAATTTGTTATTTCAAATTACTGTTATAAAAGTTTTCAATTTTGTCAAACGGAATAGCGTTTTTATCTCCACCGTCATATAAATCAACGTGGTTTGCACCTTTTACTATAAATAATTCTTTGTTGTCACCTTTTAATTTTTTGAAAGCATCTTCACCAAAGTATCTTGAGTGTGCATTTTCTCCATGAATAACTAATACCGGAGTTCTGATTTCTGATGAATATTGCAAAATCGGTTGATTTATTAATGACAAAGACGAAGTCATATTCCATTTGCCGTTTGAATTGATTGAGCGAGTGTGAAAACCTCTTTTTGTTTTATAGTATCCCCAATAATCTTTTACAAATTGGGGTTCGTTTCCTGTTAATTTTTCAGGCAGACCTTCTGCACCCTCATATTTATTACTTTTAAAATCTTCTGTTCTTTGTTTATTGAGTTTTTGCTTCATTTCATATCTTGCATTTTCATCTACCGAATCATTATATCCACGAGCAGAAACTCTTGTCATATCATACATTGTAACGGCAGTTGTTGCCTTAATCCTTGTATCAATTGCAGCGGCATTTATTGCAAAACCTCCAAAGCCGCAAATCCCTAGAATACCTATTTTATTTTCATCAACATTTTTGTAATTACTCAAAAAATCAACCGCAGCGGAAAAATCTTCCGTATTTATATCAGGACTTGCCACATGTCTTGGAGTCCCTGAACTTTCGCCTGTATAACTTGGGTCGAATGCAAGAGTAATAAAACCACGTTCTGCCAAAGTTTGGGCATAAAGTCCAGATGATTGTTCTTTTACAGCACCAAAAGGACCTGAAATTGCTATTGCAGGAAGTTTTTTGTTTATATTTTTAGGAGAATATAAATCTCCTACAAGTGTTATTCCAAATCTATTTTTAAATTCAACTTTTTGAACATTTACCTTATCTGATTTTGGAAATGTTTTATCCCACGTTTTAGCATTAGCAATATTTGAGCCTCCGATAATTAACAAAAATGTAAATAAACCTAATAAAAATTTTTTAATCATTTTTCACTCCTTTATCAAAAAATTCTGTCAATTTATGGACTACTTGATTTACAAATTCAGGTTTGTCATATAAATCAACATGGGTTGCATTTTCTATTGTAAAGATTTCTTTTGGAGCATTAGCTCTTTTATAAGCATCTTCCGTAAAATATAATGTATCAGCTTTGCTTCCGACAATAAATAATAATGGTCTTGGAGATACTGTATTTATGTATTGAAAAGCGTCCCAAGCCGCAAGTTTATCATTGCTTGAAACCAAATATTTATTAACTGATGTCGGATATGAACAACGTTCTGTTCTATAATATTCATAGGCTTCTTTTTGAATAACAGAAGTATTTTCATCTATATATTTTTCTGATTTTGGAACGTAATTCCAATATAAAGGTTCTTCTCCTTTTGCTTCTTTAGTACGTGCTTCAGCCACTTCTTTTAATAACTTTTGCATAAAGTTTTCAATATTGACACCCGGAAAACCAAATCTAGCACTATGTCCCGTATTCCATGTACTTATTCCTGCTGCCGCTTTAATTCTTAAATCGGTTTGAATTGCATTCATTGTATAACCTGCTCCGGCACAAATCCCCATAGCACCGATTTTATTTTCATCAACATAATTAAGTGAAACAAGAAAATCAATGGCACTTCTTATATCTTCAACTCTTGAAGTGGGATCTTCTAAATATCGTGGTAGTCCTTCACTTTCACCTTGATGACTTGCATCAAATGCCAAAGTTATATAACCGTTTTTTGCTAAATTCCAAGCATAAAGAGATGAACATTGTTCTTTTACTCCACCGCCCGGATGTGTAACTACTATTGCAGGGTATCTGTTTTTTTCGTCAAAATTATCGGGCAGAAACAATAGTCCTGCTATATTCAATCCTAATTTTTTGAATGTAACTTTTTTACCTTCTTTGTAATGTGTTTCGTATAACATAATTCTATACCTCAATTTCTTTTATTACTTTTGCAGGATTTCCGACTGCAATTGTGTTAGCGGGGATTGATTTTGTTACAACGCTTCCTGCGCCGATTATTGCACCGTCACCAATAGTTACCCCGGGTAAAATCGTACAGTCTGAACCTATCCAAACATTTTTGCCGATTTTAACAGGACTTGGAGTTAGATTTTGTCTTTTTGAAGGATTAAAATCGTGGTTTAAAGTTGCGATTGTTGTATTATGTCCGATTAAAGCCCCATCTCCGATTTCAATACCTCCTTGATCTTGAAAGCGACAGCAAGCATTTATAAATACATTTTTTCCTACCTTTATATTTATCCCGCAGTCTGTATAAAAAGGTGGGAACATACCAAAGGTTTCAGGCACTTCACTTTGCGTGAGTTTTTTGAAAATTTCTCTTATTTCTTCTGGTGTATGATATTTATTATTCAATTCAGTCGTTATTTTTAAAGCATTTTGACTGAATATATGAAATGATTTAAATAACTCAGAACCTAATTCCACATAAGTTCTGTTTGCCATCAAATCTCGAAAATTTTGTACTGTAATTTCATTTTTCATAGTTTGCATTGATTTGTCCTTTGTTTATTTTTTTATTATTTAGCATATTTTTTAAAATAGCAAATACTTATATTGTATAATGAGATATGCTTGACAGGCATTAAATAATAATATATTATAATTTTATGGAAATAAGGGTTTTAAGGTATTTTTTAGCTGTTGCAAAAGAGGGCAGTATTACAAAGGCTGCTAATTTTCTTCATTTAACGCAGCCCACATTATCAAGACAATTACAAGACCTCGAGCGTAAACTCGGGCAAAAACTTTTATTAAGAGGTCAACATAGTGTGTCTTTAACTCCGGAAGGTCATATTTTAAGGAAAAGAGCAGAGGAAATTATTGATATGATTGATAAAACAGAACAAGAATTTCGCTCTATAAAAGATGTTATAGCAGGAACAGTATATATCGGAAGTGGTGAAAGTCATACTATAAGACTAATAACTGATATTATAAAAGAGGTTCAAACACAACACCATGAAATTAAATTTGATTTAGTAAGCGGGAACGCAGAGGATTTAATAGAAAAATTAGATAAAGGGTTATTAGATTTTGCAGTATTAATTGAGCCTATTGATATTTCAAAATATGATTATTTGACTCTCCCTGAAAAAGACAGATGGGGTGTTGTTATGAGAAAAGATTCTCCGCTTGCCAAACTAGATATTATAAAATACGATGACTTAAAGGATTTACCGCTTATATTTTCTAAGCAAGTAAAAAGACAAAATCCTTCAGACAGCGATTTTATGAGATGGTTTAATGGTAGTTTTGATAACTTTAATATTGCTGCAACCTACAATCTTATTTATAATGCGGGGTTAATGGCAGAATCAGGTATCGGCTATGTTGTAGGACTTGATAAACTTTTAAATACAATGAATAATTCAAATTTAACATTCCGCCCTTTATATCCGACATTGGAATCGAGATTAAATATTGTATGGAAAAAGGGGCAAATATTTTCTAAGCCGGCAAATTTGTTTTTAGAAAAACTCAAAAAATATATTTGTAATTTTCCGTATTAAATTTTAGTTAACTTCATATAAATTATGAAAAATCATATCTTTTGACCGTCGGTGTTGAGTACCTTCCACATACAAAAAAGAGTTCATTTAGAACTCTTTTATAAAATCACGCGTGGAGACTCTGCCGAGCAAACAATCCTGTGAATTGTTTGCGAGAGGTAGAACCCCCGACCTTTTGGTTCGTAGTTACCAAATCCATTTTTTGCCATTTTTAATAATCTGCTGTAATTGTTTATTATATATAGTTTCAGCTTTCCTATGTTTTGTAATTTTTAGTAATTTTTGTTGAATTTTGTTGAACTTTTATAAAAAAGTTGAACTTTTGTTGAACTATTTTTGATAAAAATTTTATATCAATATTATCACATTAAATATATCCGACAGGTATCATATTTACATTTTCTGTAATAGGATAATCGTCTTTTGAAAGACAAATTACAGCACCTTCACCCATTCTATCCTCAGGAATAACAGAAAAATGTTTTATAGCTTTCTTATCAGGGTTTGTTGATTTTTTAATTTCTATAGGATATAATTTACCATCTTGCTCTATAATAAGATCTATTTCTCGCTTTTCCTTATCTCTGTAATAATAAATATTAGGTTCTTTTATATTATGATTATAACTTTTTATAATTTCAGACACTACAAAAGTTTCAAAAAAGGCACCATTCATTGCACCATTTTCTAAAACTTGAGGATTCGCCCAACGAGATAAAAATGCACAAAGACCAGTATCTAAAAAATACATTTTAGGTGTTTTAACTATTCTTTTATTCAGATTCTTAAAGTAAGGTTGTAACAGATATATTATATTAGACGAAACCAATATTGAAACCCAAGATTTTATGGTCATTACAGTAACACCAACTTCATTTGCAATATCGGTATAATTTAACATTTGACCTGTTCTTGCTGCTAAAATTTTTAAGAAGTTTACAAAATCCATTTCGTTTTTTACAGCATTTAAATCTTTTATATCTCTTTCTATATATGTTTGTAAGTATGATTTATAAAAAGTTTCCCAATTCTTATTTTTATCTGCATTTAATTCTGGATATGAACCTTGCCAAATAATATTATACAAATCCGTAACTTCATATTGTTTAGCACTTTTTCTTGCTTTTTCAATAAAATCTTTGGTTGGCATAAATGGTATTTGAGGAGTATTATCCAATTCTTTTAAAGATAAACCTTTTAAGTCAATAATTGCAACACGACCAGCAAGTGATTCCGTAACATTTTTCATCATATGGAATTGCTGTGAACCTGTAAGCCAGTATTTGCCTTTTTCATCAGAATTATCTACATTCATTTTTATATATGATAATAATTTAGGTGCATATTGAATTTCATCAATTATTAATGGTGCTTTATGCTTTTGCAAAAACATTTCAGGCTCTTTAATAGCCATTTCTCTTTCAATATAATCATCCAATGTAACGTAATGTCTATTTTCATCACAATGTTTTAATAAGGTACTTTTACCTACTTGCCTTGCTCCTGTAATAAGCAACACTTTAAATTGTGTATTTAATTTCTTTATTCCTTCTTCAAGAGTTCTTTTGATATACATAAAACCTCGACTAATTTATAGTATGAATATATAATAGTCGAATATTGGCTAAAAGTCAAATTTATTAATATTCTAGATTATCCGAATCAAGTTCATAATCATCATAATTATCAAAATTACACAAATATTACACAAAAGATAAAAAATAGGGTTTTAGCCATTTGCTGAAACCCTTTATTTATAAATCACGCGTGGAGACTCTGCCG
>DJYG01000043.1 GCA_002450015.1 Cyanobacteria bacterium UBA6984
CTAACGTTCGGTTCTACCTCACTGAGCAACTGAGCTAAACGCCCATAATTGGTGTACAACTAATATACAAGAAAAAAAAATATATGTCAACACTCTTGTAAAAATTTGTTTATATTTGTTATTAAAAAAGTTATTTATTCAGCATTTTAGGATATGTAAGTTCTGTATTTATAATAGGTTTGAAAGTTTTTATTTGAGGTAATGGTGGAACTTTTCCCGTTGATACAAAATTACTGTCATAGCAACCTTTTTCATCACACATGCCAATAAATCTATTTAATCCGTTATAATAATATCTTTTATCATTTCTTTGAACACTTTTTCCGATTAATTGACCGTATTTGTCATAGAAAAATGTGCGATCATTCATTGCTCGTTCACTTGCTATAAGTTTACCTTCTTTATCGTAATAAAATGTTTGATAATTTTTTACAACAGTTGTATATTCTGGTTCTTGAACAGAAGTTTGTGCAGACGATTGGTTGTCACTTGATTCTTGAATTACTTCTTCTTGATTGGTATTTTCTTGAGGTTGTTCTTCTTGTTCACCTTGTGCTAAGGCAATAGAACCTATTGATATAATCATAAATAAAAGCAAAAATTTTTTCATGCTTTTATAATATCACATAAAATAATATAAAGTAAATAAATTATTTGTTTAAAATATAAAAACTTAAATTTAAGTATAAAGCAAAACTCACCCATAACATATATGGTATTAACAAATAAGCGGATAATTTACTTATTCTGTAAAATTCTATAATTGTGAATGCTATAAAAAGCCACATAAATATTACAACAACCAATGCGCCTTGTATATCAGTCATAGTAAAAAATACGGTTGACCAAATAAAATTAAGTAATAATTGTATTGTAAAAAATATTATTGCAAGTGATTTTTTAATCGGACTTTTCGCGCGTAAAAAAATCCAAAAAGATGCAAATATCATTAGATAAAGAATTATCCATACAGGCGCAAAAATCCAATCTGGAGGCATTAATATAGGAGTATTTAAGGATTTATACCAAACTGAATTATACATAATTAAATTATGTATTATAATAAAATTTATACATTACTCAATCGGGTTATTTTTTGATAAGTTCAACAAGTGTGCAAAAATGTCATCGCAATATTTCCTATCTATTGCGCTAAATGGCAGAACAACTCCTCCAAATTGTTTTTTTACATTGTTAATAACATTTAAAATCTTATTTTTAGGAACATAATCTATTTTTGTTATAACTGTAAAAATTGGTAGTTCATAAGCATTTACCCATTCACGCATTTGCAAATCATTTTTTTGTAATTCGTGTCTGCCATCAACAAGTTGAATTAAAGATGTTATTTGTTCTCTATTTAACAAATATTCTTCTAAATATCTTTGCCATCGTTCTTGTGCTTCTTTTGATACTTTTGCATAACCGTAGCCCGGTAAATCGGCAATCGTAAATTTTTCAGAAAAATTAAAAAAATTTATTAAACGTGTTTTACCGGGGGTGTTAGATGTTTTGGCAAGTTTTTTGTTATTGCAAAGACAATTTATGAATGATGATTTGCCAACGTTAGAACGTCCCAAAAGCGGAAATTCAGGTAGCGAAAAATTAGGGCATTGACTTAATTTTTCTGCACTTATTACAAATTTGGCGTTAAGTTGTTTTGCCATTGTTTAAATTCTTTGTCCTCTTTTTTCATATATCTGTTGTCTATTTTAACTAATTTTTTTTCAAGTTTTTTAATCTTTTTATTCATTTTTTTTATTTTTCTTGGCTTTGTTTCTAATCCTGCGACAACTCTGTATGCGTCTATCGCTTCTTTATAATGTTTTTGTTTTTCACATAATTTTGCACTTAATAATGCTGCATCGTAGTTGGTAGGATTAAATTCCAAAGATTTTAGTGCATATTCTCTTGCAAATACTTTATTTTTATCTTTTTTATTGAAAAATTTAGCATCTTTATATAAAGAGTCAGATTGTTTTTCCATTGTCATAATATAATTTAAATTATGAAGTGCTTCCTCATTTGAAGAATCAGTTATTAAAACTTTGCGAAGAATATTTTTAGCGCTTGGATAGAATTTATCGTATGTCAAAATCTCTGCAACAAATAAGTAGTCATCCAAAGATTGAGCATATATAACCGAGTTTTCAAAATTTTCTTTTGCTTCTTGATACTTGTTCATTGCTAAATATGCATCACCTCTTGCCAGCATGTCATTTAGTCCTCTGGCAGGTGTCTTTAAAATTGTTTGAAGTGTTTCTTCTGTTATTTTTTTCTGATTTGTTAATTTTGCAAGTTTTAATTTTGCAAGATATAGTTGTAAATCATTTGGATTTGCTTTTATTGCTCTTTCAATATTATTATATGCTATTTGTAAATCATTATCACGACTGATTATACTTTGGCTTGCCATAACTTTTGCATCCGCAAAGTATGCATTTGCAAGACCTTTTAAGGCATCAGCATTATATCCTTCAACACCAACAAGACTTGAATAATATTTTAAAGCTTCTTTGTTATCACCTTTTAATAATGCTAAATCTGCAATATATAGTTTAGCCTGATTTAGAGATGGATTTACTGCCAAAGCTGATTTCAAATTTGCAATTGCAAGTTCGTTATCAAAACGTTTTTCATATATTCTTGCCAGATTTAAGTATGGTTTTGTGTTTTCAGGTTTTATTGCAATAGATTTTTTAAATGATTCGATTGCTGCTGTTTCGTTACCTTGTTTTTTTAATATTTCACCGCGTAAGTTATAAGCAACTGATGAATTTGGTTTCAATCTTAATGAATGTTCTATTGCATCTAAGGCTCTAGAGTACATAGACTTTTTATCAAGTACTTGTGCTAAGTGAAAATATGCTGTTGAACTGTTTGGATTTAGTTTTATTGCTTCTAGAAACAATTTTTGAGCAATTTCATAGTTTCCACTCAAATAATCAACAGTACCTAAGTTATCTATTGCAGCTGCATAATTTTTTTCTATATTTAATGCTTTATTAAAAAATTCTTTAGCTTTTTGCATATTGCCTGTGTTCAGAGCAATTACACCTAATGCATTATATGAAGGGTAGTGTTTTGAATCTATTTTTATTGCTGTATCAAATTCTTTAATAGCATCCTTTATTAAATATTCGGAATTATTTCTATAATCCATATCAGATGAAGCTTGTCTTTTTATATTAACAATCCCCTGAGCATAATGTAAATTAGCATTTTGAGGATATTTGAGTAAATATTTATTCAAACGCTCTTGTGCTGTATCCAGTTTATTTTGCTTCGCAAGTGATATTGTTGATAATGCAATAGCTGTTATGTCATTAGGATTTGATTTAAGTTTTTCATTTATTAATTTATCAGCTTGTGCAAAGTTGTCATTTTCTAATAATTTATCAATTACGTGATAATTTTTTGTTACTTGTGCTGATATTAAGTTACGATTTTTTTTATTTACTGTTTTCTTTGTAATTTTTGCAGCATAAACATTACCTGTTAATAGTCCCGAAATCACAGCCGAAATAATTAATTTTTTACTTAATTTCATTTTTATCCTCAATTTTGTAATAAATTATCCAATTATACAAAAATATTGTATAATAGCACTTATAAAAAAAAATCGTGCGTAAGTAGGAATATTATGGGACTGAACAAAGATTCTAAAATTTATCTTGAGGATTTTAAAACATATCTTTTGGTAGAAAAAAACTTTTCAAAACACACGGAAAAAGCTTATTATTCTGATGTCATGAGTTATTTAATTTGGCTTGATGGGGAGTCCTGCCTAAATGTAACTTATCAAAAAATTAGAGATTACATTTACTTTATTCAAAAATTCGAATACAAAAAAACAACTCTTGCTAGAAAAATAGCCTCAATAAGAACATTTTACAAATATTTATACAGAGAAAGGTTAATAGATATTAACCCTACTGTTAATCTGTCTGCACCAAAACGCCCGAAATCATTGCCAAAATTTTTAACTTCACAAGAAATTGAAAAGATACTTTCAGGAATAAAAATAGAAACTCCTGCAGGTTATCGAAATAGAGCTATTTTGGAATTATTATGGGCAACAGGAATGCGTATTTCTGAATTAAGCGGAATGAATTTTGGTGATTTAAATCTTGAAAACAATGAAATAACAGTCTTTGGTAAGGGTGCAAAAGAAAGAATAGTACTGGTTTCAGAAAGAGCTAAGACATACCTCGAAAGATATATAAATAGCGCCCGCCCTTTAATTGCAAAAGGATTTAAACTTGATGAAATTACGGATAAAACTCCGGTATTTATAAACAATACCGGTTTTAGGTTACAAAACCAAACAATCAGAAATGTTATTAATAATGTTGTTGACAATCTCGAATTGCCCAAACACGTAACTCCACACATGTTCAGACACAGTTTTGCGACACGGTTGATTGAAAATGGTGCTGATTTGAGAGTTGTACAAGAACTTTTAGGTCATGCCAGTATTTCAAATACTCAAATTTATACTCACGTTTCAACAAAACACTTACAAGATGTATTTGAACATTCCCATCCGCGTGCGTAGTTGTTAAATAAATCAGAATGACTAATTTAATAAAATTCAGCGTTAATAAATTTTTTCATGTTAAAATAAGAATATGAAAAGAAAACCTATAATAGCAATAGTTGGAAGACCAAATGTTGGAAAATCTACATTTGTAAATCGTCTTGTCGGTCGAAGGCAGTCAATAGTTGATGATATGCCGGGTGTAACTCGAGACAGAATTTATTTCGATGTAGAATGGCAAAATAAATGGTTTACTGTAATTGATACAGGTGGTATTGTTCCAGGTGATGAAGATGAAATAATGGTTTCAATCTATGATCAAGCAAAAATTGCCTGCGAAGAAGCTGAAAAAATAATATTTATTGTTGATGGAAAAGACGGCGTAACACCAGTTGATGAGGATATTGCAAATATTTTAAGACAAAGTAAAAAACCAGTTTTTTTGGCAGTAAATAAAGTTGATAGTCCTGCTCAAGCTCTTTATACAAGCGAGTTTTATGCACTTGCTCTGGGAGAACCTATTGGTATATCAGCTTTGCACGGCTCAGGCGGGGTTGGGGATTTGCTTGAACTTTTAACGGAAGATTTTGAAGTTGATGATGAAATTGAAGAAGAAAAAGATATTAAGCTTGCTATTGTCGGAAGACCAAATGCAGGCAAATCTTCAATTGTAAATGCTCTTTTGGGAAAAGAAAGAGTTATTGTTTCAGATGTCTCAGGAACAACGCGTGATAGTATTGACAGTAAATTAACTTACAAAGAACAAGATTTTACGATTATTGATACAGCAGGCATTAGAAAAAAAGCAAAAGTTGATTATGGTGTAGAAAAATTTGCAGTTGACAGAGCAATAAATTCAATTCGTGAATGTGATATCGCAATACTTGTAATTGATGCAACAGAAGGTATTTCTGACCAAGATAAAAAAATATCTTCTATAATTACCGAAGCCGGTAAAGGTTTAATTATCGCAATTAATAAATGGGATTTGATTGAAAATAAGCAAGCTAACACTACAAGTCAATTTGAAAAAAAACTTGTTAATGAAATTCCGTTTCTGAGTTATGCTCCAAAGATTTATATAAGCGCAGTTACAAAGCAAAGATTAAATCAAATTTATGAAAAATCAATGGAAGTTTATGAACAATGTACTAAACGTATCTCAACAGGTCTTTTAAATAAAGTTATTAATGATGCTTATTTAATGAATCCGCCTCAAAGTGTTAAAAATAAACGTTTAAAACTGCTATATTCAACTCAGGTAAACGTAAAACCGCCAACGTTTGTGCTATTTGCAAATAATGCAGATTTAATGAAAGACCATTATAAAAGATATATAGAAAATAAACTAAGAGAGGCTTTTGGATTTTTCGGTACACCAATCAGAATTTCTGTACGTGAACGCTCCGACAAAAAGAGGTAATAATGGATGTATTCGATAGAATTGGCAATATTTTAGATAATTTTGAATCAATTTTAGCCGGTTTAATTTTTCTTGCTTTTTTATTTATTTTATTTTCTGCAAGTATTGAAAAATTTGGTGTAAAAGGATTTTTTATTGTTCTTCTATTATTGACAGCACTTATTGGTTTTGGTTTTTTAGTTTATGAGTTAACAGAAGGTCAAAATTTTTTCGTGCAAGCATTAGCAGAATTTGTTGTAGGTATAACATTTTATTTTGTTTTAAAATATTTCCTTAAAGGAATTATATAAAATGAACAACTTTGATTTTATTTTGGAAATATTAGATAAATTAGAATTGACATTAGGAATAGCTTTTTTGGCAGTTGCCCTTTTTATTTGGTGTATGGTTAGTAAAGATAAGTATGGTAAAAAAGGTATTATTTATCCAATTTTATTTGTAGCATTTATAATATTTGCGTTTGCAGGTATTTTAAAAGTGTGCGAAATAAATATTGTATATGGTGTTGTACTTTTAGTTCCATACACTATAATTGTTGTATATTTTGCTGATAAAATATTTGGAGAAAAAAATTAATTTTTTCTTGCAACAAGTAGTCCTGCAGGCAAATCAAGAATTTCTACCTGATAATTTTTATTTCCTTGTATAGCATCTACAAATGATTTAACTTTTTCTGCGTGAGATGTAATATTATCAGCTGTGATTATTGCACCTGATTTCATGTGTCTGTCAATTATACGGAAATAGTCAATATATTGTGCTTTATTCGCATCAATAAATGCAAAATCAATAATTTCACTTTCAGGTATTTCTTCTAAAATATCAATTGCCGAACCTTGTTTTATATCAATAATATCAGCAACACCACAAGATTTAAAATTTGCTTGTGCAAGAACAATTCTTTTTTCATAATATTCAATTGTTGTAAGATGTCCGCCGGTTTCTTTTAGGGCTTTTGCAAGCCAAATACCGGAATATCCGTTAGACGTTCCCACTTCAACAACATTTTTTGCATTAACCATTTTTATTAACATGTTCAAAAAATTTGCAGTCGAACGAGATATGTTCCAAAAATCGTGTTGTGTTTCTTCAAGTTTTTTTAATACTACTTCTGTTGTTCTATCTATCATTTATTTATTTTTTTCACCTTATTCATTATAACTGTTTGACTAATAGGAATATTTACCGGCAATGTTTTTATAATTTGTTTTTTATCTAAATTTAAAACAGAGTACTTGCCTGCTCTTGCACCTGTTATAACAGCAATATTTGTATTATCAATGCGAGTTATTTTTGTAGTAAATACATCTGTATTTAAATTTATTGTAGATGTAATTTTATCGGTTTGGGTGTTTATAACTTGTAAAATACTGTTATTTGCGCTTAAAACGTACAAATTTGCATAATATAAAAGCATATCAACAGGTTTTTCGGCAACTTTTATTTCTCCAATTTCAGCTAATGTAGCATAGTCCACAATTGCAACTCTGTTTTTTGTTCTGCTTGCTAAGTATATTTTATTTTCGGAATATGCAATTGCAGATATATTAGGAAATATACCTATCTCTTTTATTGTATAATCATTGTTTAGCTCCACTGCCCAGACATCATCAGTATTTTTGTCAGTATAAATTAATTTTGAACCATCATTTGTAAGATATAATTTTGTACATCTGCCATTAACCTGAATTTTTTGTTTTAAATTCATTGTTTGCAAATCAATCAAATATATTGACGATTCACTAGGAACAGTTACATAAGCCTTTTGATTAATTTTATCTATAATAATTTCTTCAGGCTGTGCATTAAAATCAAAAGTTTTAATAACAGCTTCATCAGCTAGAGATATAACATTTAATTCATACAAATCGTAAGCAGTTATGAGTAAAAAGTTTTTGTAACTTTTTAAATCAATTGGAATAGATGGCATTGACAATGCATACTCTGGGCTTGATTTGTTTAAATCCATCACATGAATGTTTTTGGATTTGCAAGATGTTAAATAAAAAACTTTATCTTTTAATTGAGGAACATTCGCAACTAAATCACTTTTAACAGTAGTGTTTGTATATTTTTCGTTAACTAATTCAGATGCCACTTTTAATCCTTTTTCTTTGTCTGTGGCAATTCTTAATCCTCCGATTATGGTTTTAATATTATTTGGTATAATTAAACCTTTCGGCACAAGCATATCTTGAGGTAAAAGTCCTGTTCGTACTTCAATAAAAGGTGTTTCTTGATATAAAACAGTTCTTTTGTTATCCTTTTCAATTATTTTTAATAAAACAAAATCATTATTAAAAACAACAATGTCAGGAAGGTTTTTAAAAGATTTATTTTCAGGTACTGTCTTTTGAATTGCAAGATTTTCAGCCGATTTAAATTTTGCAGGAAACAATGGCAAATACATAGTATTGTTTATTGTTATTAATCCGTCAAATCGGATTTCAGCTTTTGGAAACTCTTTTTTTATGTATTTAACAACGCTGTCAGGTAATGTTGCTGCAAATGCTGATGAAAAATTTAAAAATAATATTAAAAGGAGAATAAAAAACTTACGCATTACTTAAATGCTCCTTTTACTTTTTCTCTTAATGTTTCTTGAGGTTTTTTGCCTGTATTTATTTCAAATAAACGTTTATATAGTTCTCTTTCTTCATTAGAAATTTTTTCAGGAATTTTAACTGTAACAACAATTACTTGGTCGCCTCTATGTGATGGCTTTTGAATATGAGGTACACCAACTCCCTTAATTTTTAACATATTACCGCTTTGAATACCGGCATGTACTTGAACTTTTTTCATTCCATCAAGTGTTTTAACTTCAACTGTATCACCTAAAACGGCTTGAGCAGGAGTAATTTCAAGAGTTGTAATGATATTTAGACCATCTCTGTTATAGTATTCAGAAGGTTTTACGTGCAAAACAACATATAAATCACCGGCAGGGCCTCCATTTATTCCGCTATCACCTTCTCCAGAAAGGCGCATTTTTGACATGTTGTCAACACCTGCGGGAATTTTAATTTCCAATTTCTTTTCTTTTTCAATTCTTCCGTGTCCATGGCAATTTTTACAAGGAGAGCCTATTTTTCTGCCAGAACCGTGACAGTCAGGACAAGCTGAGATTTGTGCAAATTGACCTAAAACGGTCTGGGTAACGTGTTGAATTTTTCCGCTTCCGCCGCAAGTCGGACAAGTAACAGGCTGTGTCCCTGGTTCTGCTCCTGTACCGTTACAAACTTCACAAACTTCAAGATGGTCTATTTTTACATCTTTTTTACAGCCAAACACAGCTTCTTCAAATTCTATTTCAACATCTAAACGTAAATCTTCACCTTGTCTTGGGGCATTAGGGTCACGCTCTCTTTGAGAAAATCCAAAATCGCCAAAAAATGATGAGAAAATTTCGCTTAAATCTCCAAAACCGCCTGCAAATGGTCCTTGTGTATCAAAACCTGCATTTTTAAGACCATCTTCTCCAAAACGGTCATAGGTAGCACGTTTGTCATCATCCATTAGGGTTTCATAGGCTTTACCTATTTCTTTGAATTTTTCTTCTGCATCAGGTTCTTTATTTACGTCAGGGTGATATTTGCGTGCCATTTTTCTGAATGCACTTTTTATTTCATCTTTTGTTGCGTTTTTATCAACCCCGAGAGTTTCATAATAATCTGCCATATTTCAGCTATTCCTTATTTTTGTTTATTCTGTTGTAGCTACATTCACAAGTGCTGCTCTTAGAACTTTATCACCTATTTTATAACCTTTTTGAAGTTCTGTGATGATGATACCTTCTTCATATTCACTTGTTGGTGTTTGCATTACAGCTTCATGAAAATTTGGATTAAATTCTTTTCCTTCTGTTTCTATCACTTCCAACCCTAATTTTTTCAAAGTATCTTTCATTTGATTACAAACAAGGTTGTAGCTATCTTTAACTTGTTGACAATCATCAATATTTTCAATTGCTTTTTGAGCTCTGTCAAAATTGTCCAAGACTTCAATAAGCTTTTTCAAAGTTTCTTCAGCACCGTATTTTAGCAAATTTTCTCTTTCTTGAGCTTGACGTTTTCTAAAATTGTCAAAATCTGCAGCCAATCTCACATATTGATTATTTAATTGTTCATATTTTTCTTTAAATCCATCATTATTGTTTTGCATTGTTGAGTCAGAGTCCGATACAGTTTCTGTTTCTTCTGTATTATCTGATGTGGTATTTTCTACTTCCATTTCTTTGTTAAACGGATTTGAACTTTCTTTTAATTCTTCTTCTTTTTCTTTTTTCTTTGACATAATTTACACCTGCCTGTATATATTATAACATCATTTTAATTATACGTTATCAATTTATTTAAACAAGTTATATTTATTTTTTCTTAATTATTCGCATAAAATATTAAAATTTCATTAATAATTCTCATTTTTGATTGATTTTGGGTTATAAATATGATACAAAGACAATAATAAAAGATGTAAATAAGGAGGTAAAAATGAAAATCAGACCTATTGGTGACAGAATTGTAATTAAAGTTATTGAAGACACAGCGCAAACAGAAGGCGGAATTTTTATTCCTGACAGTGCAAAAGAAAAGCCTCAAAAAGGTGAAGTAGTAGCTGTTGGTGAAGGTAAAACTTTAGATAGCGGTGAAAAAGCTCCTGTAAGTGTAAAAGTTGGCGAAACTGTAATATATGAAAAATATGCAGGCAGAGATATAAAAATTGATGGTGAATTATTAAAAATATTATCAACATCAGATGTTTTAGGTGTGCTTGAAGCATAAGAAAAATAAATTTAACAGTTTACATTTTACTGTTTACTGTTCACACAAAAGTTATTACATTATTTTATAAAGGGAAAGAAAAATGGCTAAAAAAATTGTATTCCAAGAAGAAGCTAGAAAAGCTTTATTAAAAGGTATTGATGCAGTAGCAGATGCTGTAAAAGTAACATTAGGACCAAAAGGTCGTAACGTAATCTTAGAAAAAAAATACGGCGCTCCACAAATTGTTAACGATGGTGTAACAATTGCAAAAGAAATTGAATTGAAAGACGGTTTAGAAAATGCAGGCGCACAATTGTTAAAGGAAGTTTCATCAAAAACAAACGATGTAGCAGGTGACGGTACAACAACAGCATCAGTTTTAGCGCAAACAATTGTTAGAGAAGGATTGAGAAACTTAACAGCAGGCGCAAATCCAATGTCTATTAAACGTGGTATTGATAAAGCGGTTGAATATTCAGTTCAAAAAATTAAAGAAATGTCTAAAGAAGTTGTAACTAAAGAAGAAATTGCACAAGTTGCATCTATTTCAGCAGGTAACAACAGTGAAATAGGTGAATTAATCGCAGAAGCAATGGAAAAAGTTGGTAATGAAGGTGTTATTACTGTTGAAGAAAGCAAATCTTTCGGTACAAACTTAAAAGTTGTTGAAGGTATGCAATTTGATAAAGGTTATATTTCACCATACTTTGTAACAGATACAGAAAGAATGGAAGCTGTATTGGAAGATGCTTATGTTTTATGTGTAAATAAAAAAATAAACTTAATTCAAGACCTTGTTCCAATATTAGAACAAGTTGCAAGAGAAGGTAAGTCATTATTATTAATTGCAGAAGATGTTGAAGGTGAAGCTTTAGCAACATTAGTAGTTAATACAATGAGAAAAGTAATCAGAGCAGTTGCAGTAAAAGCTCCTGGATTTGGCGACAGAAGAAAAGCAATGTTAGAAGATATTGCAATTTTAACAGGCGGTCAAATGTTTACTGAAGAATTAGGTACAAAATTAGAAAACCTAACTCTTGATATGATGGGAACTGCAAAACGTGTTACTGTTTCTAAAGACGAAACAACAATTGTTGTTGGTGAAGCAACTAAAGAAGCAGTTAAAGAAAGAGTTGCATTAATCAAAAAACAAATCGAACAATCAGATTCAGATTACGATAAAGAAAAATTACAAGAACGTATTGCAAAATTATCAGGCGGAGTTGCTGTAATCGAAGTTGGTGCAGCTACTGAAGTTGAATTAAAAGAAAGAAAATTGAGAATTGAAGATGCTTTAAATGCAACAAGAGCTGCAAACGAAGAAGGTATTGTTCCTGGTGGTGGTGTTGCATTATTAAGAGTTCAACAATACTTAGAAGAAAAATTATCTAAAGAAGAATTTGCATTGGATGATGAAAAAATCGGATATAAAATCTTAACAGCAGCTTTAGATATTCCATTAAGATTAATTGCAAGTAACGCTGGTGCATCAGCAGATGTTGTAATCGAAACAGTTAAATCTGAATCAGGTTCTTATGGTTACGATGCATTATTAAATACATATACTGATATGTTAAAATCAGGTATTGTAGATCCTGCAAAGGTTACTCGTTCTGCATTAGAAAACGCAGCATCAATTGCAGCAATGTTATTGACAACAGAAGCAGCAGTTGTTGAAATTCCTGAAGAAAAACAAGCTCAAATGCCTGATATGTCTTCAATGGCAGGCATGGGCGGTATGATGTAATAAATATTATTCATATAATATGCTTGAAAACCCGATTTACACTACGCAAATCGGGTTTTCTGTTTAAAATAGCAATTGAAACATAGCAAAAAAAGCGGTCGGTATATATCCGACCGCTTGTATCTTATATATTCTCTACTCTTTACTAAGCAACTATATTTAATTTATTTTGTTGAGCTGCTTCTTTTTCTTTCAATTTTAAATATCTTTCGCATTGTTTAGTTTTGTCATAACCTAACATAATGCCTAGGATAAAATCTTTTTCAGGTGAAAGTTTTCCTAAAGGCGTGCTTCCGAATGTTTTTATAACATCTACACAAGGTTTATCACCAAAAAATACATTCAGATTTTTTCCACCAGGAGCTTCTTGCAAATGGTAATTTAATTTATCACGTTGTAAACGTTTTTCGATAGCGGCTTTATCTTCAACTTGCATTGTTTGTAATACAAAAGGTCGAATGCCGTGTTTATAACCATAAATTTGTTCATTTAAAACTGCAAATTTGTTATTTTTGTATTCTGCTGTTGAAATTGGTGTAACCGATACCATGATTTTTTTCTCCTATAAAATTCTTCTTCTGTCTGGAGAAAAACTGTAATATTTTTTTTTGTCGTTTTAAAATTTAAATTGTTACATTTGATTACATTTAAAATAAAAATGGTAGTCTTTTTATTCTGAAATTGCTTTTGTAATTGCGTCTATGATTTTTTTTACTTTTATAACTTCAATATTATCAAAATTTTCGGATAAATTGTTAGAATAAGGAACTATTGCACGTTTAAAGCCTAATTTTTGAGCTTCATATATTCTTTTTTCCAAATTATTAACAGGTCGAATTTCTCCTGATAGACCTATTTCACCTATTAAAACAGTTTTTATATCTGCCGTAACATCGTTTAGACAGGTAGCTATTGCAGTAGCAATACCTAAATCTGCTGCAGGTTCTGATATTTCAATGCCGCCTATAACATTGACATAAACATCGTGTTTTGAAAGATTAAGTCCGATTCTTTTTTCTAAAACTGCCAATATTTGTAATACTCTAGACGTATCAACACCATTTGTTATGCGCCTTGGACTCGGATATGGAGTAACTCCTACAAGAGCTTGTATTTCTAATAATAAAGGTCGAGTACCTTCGTTTGTAACTATTATTACACTTCCGGGTGTCGCAATATGATTTTCGTTTAAAAATATTTCACTAGGATTTTTTATTTCGATTAACCCATTTGAACGCATGTCAAACATTCCGACTTCTGATGTTGTTCCAAATCGATTTTTCACTGATCTTAGTAACCTGTATGATTTATATTTATCACCTTCAAATTGAATAACTCCATCAACTATATGTTCCAAAACCTTTGGTCCTGCAATATTTCCGTCTTTTGTGACATGACCTATAACTATAATAGTTATATTTTCTGTTTTTGCTATTTGCATTAAATAATTACAGCATTCTCTAACTTGTCCTACACTTCCGGCAGACGAAGATATATTATTTGTATATATTGATTGAATGCTGTCAACAATTAAAATTTCCGGTTTTAATTCGTTTATTTGTAAACGTATTTGTTCTAAATTTGTTTGCGGGTATATATATAAATTATTACTTTTGACATTTAGTCTTTCAGCTCTTAACTTTAATTGGCTTGCAGATTCTTCTGCTGATACATATAAAACTTTTTTATTTTGCTTACAAAGTTCACCACTTGTCTGCAAAATTAATGTTGATTTTCCTATTCCAGGGTCTCCTGCAAGCAAAATCAATGAGCCTTGAACCAAGCCTCCGCCTAATACTCTGTCAAATTCTTCAATATTTGTGCTCAATCTGACTGTTTCGTCTATATTTATGTCATTAATAAGAATCGGTTTTTCATTATTTAAAAACTCAGATGCAGGAATTTTTATATTTATATTTTTTGTGTCAAATTCTTCGACAAAACTGCCCCAAGAACCACATTCAGGGCATTTCCCTAAATACCCAGCAGTTTCATATCCGCATTCTTGACAAACATACTTTGATTTAACCTTAGCCATAATTACACATTTAAAAATTCACAAATTTTTCTTATCCATTTTTTGAATTCAACAGAATGGTTTATTTTTATATTTCTATAATAATGATTATAATTTTTAATAATATTTTTCGGCAATTGCTCTCCACGTTGAAGAATCATTGCTATTTGTTCCAAGTAGCTGTCCTGTTCATCACGATACATTAAATCTGTTTTTCTGAAATCTTCATCAGCCTCACGGTGAATTAATGCGTGATAGGCACTTTTTATAGAAGCATCTTCAACGTTTTTAGGAAATTTTTTAATTGCTTCACGAACGATAATTTTGTCGGTTAAAACAGCAACAATCAATCTGCCAATATAAATTCTGGCACTTTTTACGTCTTGAAATTCTATACCTGACATTATCTTATACTAAATCTAAACATTGGGATTCAATAAAATGCATCATTTCTACATCATTACCATCGAAAAACTGATTAGATATTTCTTTAATAGCAACGATTGCCATTTCATTTTTATCCATTACTGTTTTATAAAAGAATTTTTTACCAGCTCTGTAACGAACCAATAATTCTTTTGAACTTAATCTGTCCATAACTGTTTTAACAGTTGTATAAGCTCTTTCCATACCGTTTTCAGACATGTTATCCACAACATCTTTTACTGAAATATTCATGTCTTCATCAAGAGATTGTAATTTCCATACTGAATTCAAAATTTCGATTTCAAGAGAACCTAGTGCCATAAAATTTACCCTCATGAATTAATATCTTCTTCTGTTACATATATAATAATTAATTTTTTTTATAAAAGCAAGCAATTGTATCTAAATATTAATCTAATAATCCTTCAGTTGGTTCACCAATGTATATAATATTTGAATAATTTGTTTTTTCATTTTTTTTGTATGATTTACCGGTATTGCGAGTATAGTGTCCGGAGTTGTTTCTGCTAATAAATCCCTTTTTTTCTTTTACCTGTGTGTTTTTATTTACATTTTTATTTAAATTTGTATTAAAAGTCGGAAAACCGATTATAACAAAAACTACCAGAGCAATAGAACCAATACAAATTTTCATTAAAAACTTTTTCATAAAAATCTCACTTTCGCTACTGGTTATATTCCCAATTTGCATGTATTTTAAACGTATAATTAATACACTTAAAAATTGATATTATGCTGTTAAAATATCAAGATCTTCTTTTGGTGTTGATATAGTTTTTACCTTATAAATATCTTTAAAGGCTTCTGTTATTATCGGATTTATTGAAATTGGGGAACAGTGGCTTAAAAATATATTTTTAACGCCTAATTCTTTCAAATTTAGCATATTGGAAATAGCGTATTTATCGCATTTTGTTAAAAATACTGTAATATCAAATGTTCTTTGTTCAATTTTTTTATTAAAATCTTCCAAAATTTTATACATCAACATAAAATCATACGCAGAATTTATTTGAAATGTGTTTGTTGATGGTGTGTATGTTGAAAGAGTAATGGCATGACAATTTGCAGGAAGCGTTTTTAATAATCTTGAAAAATAACGTTTTTGTAAAGAGGTGTGATTTAATATTCCGACGATAATCAAATGTTTTATATCTCTTGAGTTTATTTTAGTAATAATTTCGTTAACACGTCTTTCTATAACTATGTCATTATAACCTATTTTTAGAGAATTTCTAATCTGACCTTTTGCAAAGCCTTTTGCATCAAGTGCAGATTTTATAAGTGGTTTAAAATCTTTATTTACAATTTGAGTAACACCTTTCGGAACATTTACATCAGTTGTGAACAGTCGTCCTCTGTATAAATATTCTATATTTTGTAAGGAATTTTTGGTCATTAAAATAGATCCCGGAAATGTTGCAAAATCCAGTAAACAATTTTCTACACCGAGTCCAAATTGACCTTTTAGTTGTTTGTATTGTTTTAATTTCGGGTACGTATGTCCAAGAATCATTGAACCGTGTGTATATACATCTATATTAATTCCGTTTGTTGCTTTTAGAACATCTTCCAGTTCTTTTAGGTTTGAACCGGAAACAAGAATTGCTTTACCATTTCTTGTTGAAAAAGAAACTTCTGTTGGCTCTTGTTTTCCAAAGGCTTCCTTTTCTTCATTATGAAGTAATTTTACAAGTTTATAATTTGTAGTAGTAAATTTAGCTAAAACCTTTTTTAATATTTCAATTGATGTTTTTTTGTAATTCATCATGTTAAGCAATTGGAGTAATGAGTAATAAGCATCATCATATTCTTTATCATAGCTTTTTAGTTGAATAAGATTTATGCATACATTTTTTATTAACACAAACATAATTTCATAAATATGTCTGTGTTGTGTGTCCAAAATTTTATTTTTTCTTAAAAATTCTTTTTCACCTTGTTTTATAGCTGTTGTAAGGTCAAATTTTTTATGCAGTTTTAATTGAGCTTCGAGTTTATCAGAGCTGATATTATTATTTTTACAAATTCTTTCATAAAGAATTTTTGATTGTCTTAAATTATCATATATAGTTATGATAATATTTTTGAATTGTTCTTGAGAATAATCTGTGTTAGAAACAAGCCCTGAAAGTGTATTCAATATGTTATCTCGTATAACTTTGTTGGTTACACCGTGTTTTTTTAGTTTCAATGTATAAAATGCAAGTTGCTTTATGTACATAACAATAACTTCCTGCAAGGAAGAAATTGTAGGATCTGTTGAACATACACCTTTTGCAACGCAACTGTCAAAGTTATAATCATCATATTGGTAATAATTATAGAACATAAGCACACACCTTTTTTAGCTATAATAACCAATACTTTTATAAATTTAATGCGCCTTATGGGCTATTTATTGTGAAGATAGCTGTATTATTTGTTGTTTATCAGGGTATATTAATAAATGAGGTTGCATTGTTGTTTTATTTACAACTTCTTTAACATATACCAAAAAATTATAGTTACCATCAGGATTGTCTTTAAATTTTTTACTAATATAGTCCATTAGTTGACTTTCTGTATTTAAATCTACATTATTTGATATTTTAGTTATCTTATCTTTTTCTTTGTCAAATATAATTGAAACTCTTGTGTATGGATCATCTTTTAAATCAGTGTGTATATATCTGACTCTTATATCTTGTTTATTTTTACAATTATCTTTTAAAAATTTAAAAAAATTAATTAATTCTTCGTGATGTAAAGAATAATTTTTAGACATAGATAAGCTTAAATAAACAGGTTTTATATGCTTAAATTTAAAACATTGTAAAATGTTGTTAAATAACATTTTTATATTGTTAGTATCATAACTATAGTTGAAAAAAGTATCATAACCATTATTGGTAAAATAATCACCATCAATAGTAACTATAACATCTTCATTCATAAGATTTGGCAAATTATCTTCAGTACAAGTATATACAGTTAATAACCTATAGTTCTCATTGCTATTAATAATTTGTTGAATTTCACTTGTTGATAAATTTGCATATTTTGCAAATATTTCATTTGTTTCTTTATCTACAATAAAAAATTGTTTTAAAGGTTCTTTTGTTGAGTATTTGTAGTCATTATCTGTAAAATTACCATAAAGACAAGTTCTGTTACTAATTTTTTTCTTATTTCCAAATCTACCATTTTTTATTTCACATATTTTTCCAAAACAATGATTTAACATTTGTTCATTATGTAAAATAGATTTTGGTAATACCCAATAATATTCATCTATGTTAAACTTATTTATAGTCCAATTAACCCAATTAGCACCGTTTACACTGTGAGGCTTTTTATTACATTTCATATCACTATGTAAATCAAAATTTATTAATTTTTTGGGAAAATAGTTTGTTTGTTTACTTACTGCATGTAAAAAATCAAATGTTTGATTATGGTATTTACATATATCAACATATTTTGTTTTACTAAACATTAAATTTATCCTATTTTATTTGTGCTTGTAAAATATTATATCATTATATTTATCAAATACAAGTATTATACTCTACAATCCAAAAAATATTACAAATGTTTTTTATTTTGATTTGCGTTTGAATTTTATTTCGTCATCCTGTGCGTCAATTACTAGAGTATCGCCTTTGATAAATTTTTGAGCAAGTATTAATTTTGATAAAGGATTTTCTACTAACTGTCTTATTGCACGTTTTAGAGGTCTTGCGCCATATATTGGATTAAATCCTTTATTTGCAAGTAATTCTTTTGCATCAGAAGTTATTTCAAGATTAATTTCTTGTTCTTTTAATCGTTTTCGTAGTGATTCCATTTGAATATCAACTATTTGTTTTAAGTCACACAATGTTAGTCCTTTAAAGAATATTGTTTCATCAACTCTGTTTAAAAATTCTGGTTTGAAACGTTCTTTTAAAATTTCCATAACTTTTTCTTTAGTATCTTCAAAATTACCCTTTAAAGAGTCTTCAAGTATTACATCACTTCCGATATTACTTGTCATAATTATTAATGTGTTCTTAAAATCAACGGTTCTGCCCTTTGAATCTGTTAAACGTCCATCATCAAATATTTGCAGCATAAGGTTGAAAACATCAGGGTGTGCTTTTTCTATTTCATCAAAAAGTACAACTGAATAAGGTTTTCTTCTAACAGCTTCCGTCAATTGACCGCCTTCATCATAACCAACATATCCGGGAGGTGCGCCTACAAGTCTTGCAACGTTATGTTTTTCCATATATTCAGACATATCTATACGAATTAGTGCATCTTCATCGTTAAACATAAACTCAGCTAATGATTTTGCAAGTTCTGTTTTACCGACACCTGTCGGTCCTAAGAAAATAAATGTACCTATCGGACGTTTTGGATCTTTCAAACCGGAACGAGCACGACGGATTGCATCTGAAACCGTTACAACAGCTTCATCTTGACCAATTAAACGTTGATGTAAAACATCTTCCATGGAAATTAATTTTTTCATTTCGCTTTCCATTAATTTGCTTACTGGAACTCCTGTCCATTTACTTACTACTTCTGCAATATCATCACCATCAATTTGCTCTTTTAATAATTGATTATCTTTTTTATCAGAACCTTGTATATCTTCAAGTTTTTTTTGAAGTTCCATTAATTTTCCATATTTAAGTTCTGCTGCTTTTTGTAAATCGGTATTTCTTTCTGCTTTTTCGATTTCAAGTTTAACTTGTTCTATTTCTTCTTTTATGGATGCTTCACCTTGAATTAAATCTTTTTCTCTATTCCATTGTTCTTTCATAACACTGATTTTTGATTCTAAGTCATTTATTTCGTTTGTTATTTCAAGAATTTTTCTTTCGCAATCCGGTGTCAAATCTTCTTTTTTTAAAGCTTCACGTTCAATTTCTAATTGAACTTTTTGACGTGACATTATATCTATTTCTTCAGGCATTGAGTCAATCTCAATACGTAAAGAGGAAGCTGCTTCATCAATCAAGTCAATAGCTTTATCAGGTAAAAATCTATCTGTAATGTATCTGTCAGATAATTTTGCAGCTTGAATTAATGCGCTGTCTAAAATTCTTACACCGTGATGTACTTCATATTTTTCTTTTAAACCACGCAAAATACTGATAGTATCTTCAACTGAAGGTTCATTTACCATTACAGGTTGAAAACGTCTTTCCAATGCAGGATCTTTTTCAATATATTTTCGGTATTCGTTTATTGTTGTTGCACCTATTGTTCTTAAAACACCTCTTGCAAGCATTGGTTTTAGCAAGTTTCCTGCGTCCATAGAACCTTCTGTTGCACCTGCCCCGACAACGGTGTGTAATTCATCAATGAACATTACTATATGTCCATCTGAATCTTCAACTTCTTTTAATACAGATTTTAGACGTTCTTCAAATTCACCTCTGAATTTTGCACCTGCAACCAATGCGCCCAAGTCTAAAGATATTAATTTATCATTTTTTAGGCTTTCCGGCACATCGCCACGAACCATACGTTGGGCAAGACCTTCTATAATTGCAGTTTTGCCGACACCGGGTTCACCAATTAAAACGGGATTGTTTTTTGTACGTCTGTTTAAAACTTGTATTATACGACGAATTTCTTCATCACGACCTATTACCGGATCTAATTTACCTTTTTTTGCAAGCTCTGTTAAATCTGTTGAATATTTTTCCAAAGCTTTCATATTTTCTTCTGCGTTTTTGCTATCCACTTTTTTGTTACCTCTAACTTTTTTCATTGCGTTTAAAACTTTGTTTGTATTTACGTTTGCATTAGCAAGTAATTTTTGAATATTACTGTTTTCTAATTTTGTCATTGCAAGCAAAATACTTTCAATTGAAATAAAATCATCTTTTAGTTCCTGCGATGTTGTATCCGCAATATCAAGTAATGCTGATGTATTATTTGACAAAAATAACTGTTGAGTATTTTGGACTCCGCTAATTGTTGGAAAATCATTTACAGCTTTAGTTACGGCACTGATAAAATTTTGATTTAGCAACTTTAATTCTGTTAAATAATCCCTTGATATGCCGTTGTCTTGTATCATAGCAAGCATAATATGTTCAGGTTCAATCTGGGTATTATGCTTAGAATTCATCAAAACACTTGCTGATGAAAGAATTTCTTGTGAATAATTTGTTAGTTTTTCAAAGTTTATCATATTATTATTTTAATACATTTTTTAAATATTTTTAAAAAATTCACATTTTATTAATTATTTGTTGATTAATATAATGTTTAATTTTATAATCTGTATATTATGGAAAAGATTAGAAAATATTATTTACAGATTTTTATTTTTTTACTTATATTATTAGGTATAGAGTTGCGAGTAGCGATTTCTAATGTTCCTTTGTGGTATGATGAAGGTCATTCTATATTGGTTGCAATAAAAAATATTCCTTTTGGAATAAATGAATTTTTGTTTACAAAAGATTTTCAGCACACTCCGTTTTACTTTTACTTTTTACACATTTGGCTAAAGCTTTTTGGCTCAAATGAAATTTTACTGAGAATGTCATCGGTTATTTTTGGTGTTGCCACAATACCTATAACGTATATTGTTGGTAAAAAACTATATGATAAAAATGTTGGACTTATTTCCGCATTGTTGGTCACGGTTAGCCCATTGCTTGTATATTATTCAATAGAGATAAGAATGTATGCGATGGTAACATTTTTTGCAGTTTTGTCAATGAATTACCTTCTTGATTTTGATGAAAAAGGTGATAAAAAATCTCTTATGAAGTTGATTGCAGTAAATACGGTTATTCCTTATTTGCTTATTGGCGGCATTGTGTTTTATATAGGACAGGCAATTTCTTTTATAATATATTTGTTTGTAACTCAAAAAGAAGATATTCAAAAAATAAGTAAATATATTACTTATCAGGTATATCAATTAGTTTTGTTTATTCCTTATTTCATAATCGCAATTTATTATGCGGTTCAAAGACATCAATTTATAATGTTTCATATTCCTCCATTCGAGTTTATGCATTTTGTAGGTAATTTGCAAAATTATTTTGCAACAAGAGTAGGAATGTTATTCTGGGTAAATTTTGCTCCTATTTACATTAATTTTATATACTTTATTGCAGTTATAATTCCTATAATCTACTTTATCAATGCTTTAATAAAAGCTTTTAAAGAGAAAAAATCAAAATTGTTTATGGTATTTTTAACCGTAATTATTTCTTATACAATTATTTTGATTTCTGCAATGATGAAAGTTGTTGTTATTGTTCCAAGATATACAATATTTATTGTTCCTCTTGTTATGATATTGGCGGCAGTTGGTTTTTCAAAATTGTCAAAATGGCATTTAGCAGGTTTTTTAATTTTCTTTTCTTCATTAAGTATTTTCTTTTTGTTCCATGATGATGCTTATTTTAAAACAAAATATTTTGCTCTGTTTGACTCTTTAAATTATTATGAATCAAGACAATTAACAAATGAAGATTTAGTATTCAGACCTTTTGCTTCCAGTGTTGCTTTTATATATGAAAATGCAAATACTCCTAAAACACCTGCTTTTGAGGCACTGCATGAATTTAGAAAGCCGTATAATACTCTTGTTTATGATGATAATCAAATTCAGCAGTTTAAAAACGGTAAAATCGACGAAACTTGGTATCAAATGATACAAAGTGACGGTCATATTTCTCAGCGCTATTACGATTTTTTGAAAAGAACTTATCTTGAACCGTTAAAATCGGGAAGATATCTTGTTATGGCAGTTTATGGTCCTGATAATCAGGCTCTAATTGAGAGAAATGAATATATAAAGAACTTTAATTCTCCTGAACGAGTTCACGATGATAGAGTTCTTGCAAGTTTATGTAAAATATTTGATGATAGTAAAAATATATTTTTAGAACAATGCGATTTAATTGAGGTAGTTACATTAAACGATACTACATATTTCTTATTTAGAAAAAGACCATATAAAAAATAAGTCAATTAGTTATGAAGGAAGGCACTAATGTCCTAGCGAACATAGTGCCTAAATAAATTTCATGTTTTTATAGTTCAGCCATCACCTGCCTTATTTGCGCAATTTGTTCGTTATAATATTCCAGCCAAGATTGATTAGGTGTTTTCATTGATGGCTCGCAAACTGCTCTTATTCTTTTTTTATCAAGCTCTTCAAGCTGTTGTTTTAAATCTTCGAGTTTTAATGCTTTTTCAATCTCTTTTTGTTGATTTTCATAATCAGGATTTATTTTTACTTCTCCGTTGACAAGAATTTCATTATCTTCTAAGGCAAATAGTGCTGTTTCTGTTTCTTCTATATGACATTTATAGCCTTCCTGAAAGCAATCATGGTTATATTTAAAGATGAAATTGTCGCATTCGTCATTTGTATATGGTTTTTCTAATTTGTATGACATATATACCTCCCTCCTTAATATCCTGTCGCATACCAATGGTAGTTACCTGCATGGATAGATGTTCCGTCAGCTTGAATGCGACTAAAGTAGAAACTTGTAGTTGATACTCTGTTTATTGTTCCGCAATGTGAGGCAATAAATGCACCACCTGTGTTTTCAGAATTATTTGTTTTAAACTCATAACCACTTGCAACTGCTGTTTTTACAATAGGCGTTGAAGTAAAAGGGTAAGTTGTATTAAATGTTACTTGTTGATTTAATATTGTTGAGGAGGCTGTTACTATTCCCCATTTTTCTTTAAATCCGCTTGCCCATACCCTGTAACCGCTTGTTCCTGATTGGTATTGTGCAATTACTACATCAGGCTTTGTTGATGAAATAGTAGTTCTACTTGTACATCTTATATTGCTGTCTAATCCATTGCAAGCTATTGCTTCCCCAGAAGCATTTATATATACAGGTCTTGTTGATGAGCCAACGGGAGAATTTTCTGTATGTGTTACTTTATCATTATTAGATTCATTTATTGCTGTATCAAGCTGTGCTTTGTTTACAGCTTCGTTATCATGAGTTGCATTTGCAACATAAAATGTTTGAGTTTCATCACCATTTTTTTCTGCTTTTAAATTAAGTTCATCTTGAACAGCAACAAAATTTTCGTTTACATCTTGAGCCCTAGCTTTTGTACCGGGGACAAAAGTATTAGGCACGATAAAATTGCTCATAAATTTCCTTTCTAAAATTTATGAACCATATAATTAAGGGGCACAAATAAATTAGAACATTTTTTTTGAAAATTGTCAAATAAATGCTTTTGATTTAAGATTAAATAAAAAGAAAGGAATAATATGAAAGCAGTCGTATTTGATAATGAATTAAAATTAGATAATAATTACGAAAACCCAATACCAAAAGCAGGAGAAGCGCTTATAAAAGTTAAGCTTGCCGGAATTTGTAATACTGATTTTGAAATTACAAAAGGTTACATGGGCTATAAAGGTGTATTGGGACATGAATTTGTCGGTGTTGTTGAAGAAGTAAACAGTGAAGATAAAAGTTTAGTAGGCAAAAGAGTTGTTGCGGAAATAAGTTACGGTTGTCATCAATCGGATTGCGAATGGTGTAATAAAGGACTTGTAAGACATTGTCCAAATCGTCACACAATAGGAATTTGGAAAAAAGACGGATGTTTTGCTGAATATATAACACTTCCTACGGAAGTTCTTTTTGAAGTGCCTGAAAATGTTTCCGATGAACAGGTTGTTTTTGTAGAACCGTTGGCAGCCGCTTGTGAAATTGTAGAACAACTTCATATTCAGCCAATACAAAAAATTCTTGTTCAAGGTGATGGAAAACTGGGACTTACAACAGCATTGGCGCTAAATGCATACAATTATGATGTTACATTGGCAGGAAGACATCAAAATAAACTTGATATTGCTTCCTCTCAAGGTGTTAAAACAATTTTATCAAAAGATTTGGATATAAAACCTGTTTATGATGTTGTTGTAGAAGCAACAGGTTCTATAACAGGTGTCGAAGCAGCTATGGCTTTAACTAAACCACGTGGAGTTTTAGTTTTAAAAAGTACCGTTGCAGGTAGCAAAGAAATTAATCTTGCACCCATTGTTATCAATGAAATAACAGTTTTGGGTTCTCGCTGCGGACAATTCAAACCGGCTTTAAGATTATTGGAAAATAAGAGAATAGATTTTAAACCGTTAATTTCAGGTATTTATAATGTTGATGATGCAATAGAAGCTTTTGAACGTAATAAGGACAAAGATTCTTTAAAAGTTTTATTGAAATTTGATTAAGCAGTATATTTGGATTATGATTTGTCTATGCGAAAAATAATTAGATTTTTTAAAGGTTTAAAAAGACTTGATAAATACATTCTTGTTCAAATAATAGAAATGTTTTTGATGGGTGTATTTGTTTTTACTGCTATTATTTTTGCATCAGATACTTTTATAACATTAATTAAACAAATTTCAAAATACGGTATTCCGTTTAAAGTTGCATTAATAATGATTATATTGAATTTGCCTTCTGTTTTTGTAATGACAATACCTATGGGGGTTCTTCTTTCTACGGTAATGACCTTAAACAGGTTAAGTCTGGCTTCTGAAATTACTGTAATGCGATCTTGTGGAATAGGACTAAATCGTATAGCAAGACCTATATTTGTATTTGCGATTATAATGTCAATGGCAAGTTTTTTTATTAATGAAACAGTTGTTCCTTTGGCAACAAAGCGTTCAAAAAACCTTGCACTCTGGGCATTCGGACAAAAAAATATTCCAAACGGTAAGCAAAATTTTGTATTTAAAGAAGTTGGCGAAAAAGGATTAAAAAGGCTATTTTACGTAGGACACTGTGAAGATAATACTTTGCATAATATTTCTGTGCTAGATGTTTCAAAACCGGATACTGTACAAATTTTGCAAGCCAGATTTGGTTCAACATCTCCTGAAGGTTGGGCTTTTGATAAGGGGGCTGTTTATACTGTTACAGAAAAAGGTAAAATATTGAATACAACCTTTTTTGAACACTCTGTTGCTCAGTTTGGAATGGATTTGTCAAAAGAATTGGAAAAAAACATTGCTAGAGAAAGAAATTTTGTTCAATTAGTTAAATATTTGGCATCCAATAAAACTTTTGATGAAGAAACCACCAACAGTTTAAGAATAGAACTTCATGATAAAATCGCACTGCCGGTTACTACAATAGTATTTGTTTTAATTGGTGTACCGCTTGCGATTACTCCGCCAAGAGTTCGATATAATCGTGGATTTTTGTTTAGTATTTTGATTATATTTTTCTATTATTTGATAAGAGCATTATCAATATCCTTCGGTGAAACAGGAACAATTCCACCTTTCTTCGCGGCATGGCTTCCGAATATAATTATTGCTATTTTTGGAGCTTGGTTATATTACAAAAAGGTTTATACTATAACTTAGTTTTATTGTAATTTCCAAACTTCTATTCCGGCATTGTTATCGAATTGTCTTTCAATTACAAATGCGCATGGAGTAAATATTATCTCTCCTGTATAACTAATATGTGCTTCTTTCATGTGACCAGCAATCATTGCGGGATTTCCATTGTCATCAATAAACGAAAACGAGGCATGTGCGTGCAAATGAGGCTCTTTGTTATTATTTTCGGAAACGTTACCAAGTAAAGAAACCATTTCAATAACTCTATTGTTTACATTGTGGTCAGTAAAACTTTTTCCGTCAGAATTTAAAGTTGCTACTGTAACATCATTGCAGCCGCCAATACCTTGAAAATGTCCTGATGAAATATTTTCTGCTTTGCAAAAGTTTTTTATAGCTGAAAAAACTTCCTCATTTTTATCTATTCTAATATAATAACTATTATTTGATTTTCTGTATTCCATAAAAAGCCTTTCTTTTTTTGATAAATTTTTGTAGTAAAATGTAATATATTATTTTATAGTTATTTATATAACATTATTTTGTGTTGCGGTCAATAACGAAAAGGAGGCATAAAGTGAAAATAACAGTAATAACAGGTAGTCCAAGAAAAAACGGAACTTCAAATTATATGGCAAGTGAATTTGTTAGAGGTGCTGAAGAAAATGGACATGAAGTATATTTATTTGATTCTGCAAAATCAAATGTTAATAACTGTATAGCTTGTAATGCCTGTGTGATGGGTGAGAAATCGTGTATTCATAAAGATGACTTCGTAGAACTAAGTAATAAGTTAGTAGAAAGTGATGTAATAGTTTTTGTCACTCCAATATATTATTTCGGTATGACATCGACTATTAAAAAAGTTATAGACCGTTTTTACAGTATTGATTCAAAGTTAAAAGTAAAACAAAACAAGTCTGTTTTAATATCAGTTCAACATTCACCAGTTGATGTGGTTGCAGAGGCAATGAATGCACAATATCAAGCTATAACAAACTGGTTACAAATGGAAAATATTGGAATAATTAACGCAATTGGTATAGAAAGTCTTGAACATTTGAAACAAACAAATTACCCAAAACAAGCTTATGAACTTGGAAAGAGTTTGTAAAATAAAAAGTTTTAAGATAAAAAGTAAAATGTACATTTGACACTTTTGTAAAATATTGTAAAAATTTTTAATATTTTTATAATTAAAATAGCAAAAAAAAAAATGATGTTTTTTCATGTTAAAGTAGAATTAGAGATAAATTTGCGATAAAAGAAAAAGAAGGAAAATAACAGATGGACAACATGCAAGTTAACAATTTAGGCGCAGTTCAAGCTCCAAAAGCAGCGAAAACAGCAAAAACACAAAGAGTTCCAAAGCAAGCTCCTGATACTTTTGAAAAATCAGGGTTTAATATTAGTGATGCAATGAAAACTTTGGCAGAAGCTAAGTCAGTAAAAGGTAAAAAAGAATTTCCGAAATTTAATCAAAAAGATTTAAGCAACTTGCGTGCTGTTTTAGATAAAACACCTGAAAAATGGAGTTCAGTAAAAACATTAGCATCAACTCCGTTTGTTGCGGGCAAAACAGTTGTAGATTTAGCATCAAGAAAAAAAGATGTATTGGAAGCAACAGTTCCATTTGCAACAGAACCTGCTAAAGATAAAACAAATGTAGCTAAATACAAAGCAAAAGAACTTACTTTAATGGCAGATTTAGCATCTTCATTAGGTGCTGAAAAGCTTGTAGAAGCAAAACCATTAATTAAAACACAGTTATCAGGACAAAATGTCGCATTAATTGCTGTTACTCCTGCATTAGAAGGTAAAGCAGATAAAATTGCATCAAAGGTTCTTGATATGGAAAATGCAATGGGTAATAATTTAAAAGAAGTTGTGTTTAATGGAAATGCTTATGATACAAGTGCTTTTGTAATTAAAGCATCAACAAAAGATAATCAAGTTAATACAGAATTACTTGATAAAAACTTGAAACGTCAAGCAATTGAAAATATGTCTTTGTATCAGTCAAATGGTACAGTATATCAAATTAAGAAAACAAATGATTTAAGAAATAATACAACTTCAAAAGTTAGATTAACAGTCGATGACCAAGGTTATCCAACTGCAACTCACGAAATCAGAGTTATAAAAGATAAAGAAGGTAAAGTTGTAAGAAAGGAATATACAGCACCATCAGATGTAAAAGGTATCTTTGATATTAAATATGTTGATGCACAAGGCAATGAAAAAATTGTTAGTGAAGCGCATGTTGATAAAAAGACAGGTATTACAACAATTAAAAAAGATATGGAATCTTTAGATGGTACAAGAACAATTTATTCTTATGAAGATGATCCACAAGGTAACAGAATTTCTGATTACAAAATTGTTGATAAAAACGGTAAAGTTCTTTTAGATAATAGTAATACATTTGAAGTTGTAAATGAAAATAAATTTATTTCAACAAAAAATAATCAAAAATATGAAATTACCGTTGATAAACATGAATTGAATGTAAAAGATTTGAATGAACCTGAACGTAAAGCAACAATTTCTATTGATAAACAAATTAGTGGCAACAAAAAAGAAATAATGAAATCATTAAAGGCTATGCCGGGTGAAGAATTATTCAAATTAGCACAATCAACAAAAAGTTTAGTTGGTATGAACGATGTTCTTGAGTCATATTATGATCCTGGTGATAAATCTATTCACTCAGGTAGTAACCTATTTGTAATTATGCACGAATTGGGTCATGCTAGAGATTTCAGAGATGTTGATGGTTCAAGCGATGAAGCTTATGCTGATACATTAGATATGTCAATATCAGAAGATCCTGAAGTGCAAAAAGTTTATGATAAAGAAAGAAAAGCGTTTAATAAAGCATTCCCTGATACACAACGTGACCATATTGATTACTTTATTAATAAAGCGACTCACTACGGTGGAGAATTAGGTGGTTTAGGTGAAACAATTGCAGAATCAAACGCATTGTTAACAACACCAAGAACTCACGAATTACTTGCAATACGTTCGCAATACTTGCAACAATACTTCCCTAGAACAATTGCTTTGTTAGACCAAAAATCAAATGAAGCTTTAGCATGAGCTTAACTTTCAAAAATATATAATATAAAGACAATTACCTGAAAAGGTGATTGTCTTTTTTTTGTTTATCTTGTATAAATAAAATGTAAAATTTGAAAAAGGAGAATAACATGGAACAAAATTTTAATGAATTTGAACACAATCACGAACATGAACACGGTCATTGTCATTGCAAAGAAGGTTGTTTTAAATATGCACTTATCTTTTTTGCAACAATTTTAGGTGCATTTTTAGCATTTTATTTTGTTGCGGATTATACATTAAAAATGATGTTTAGTCCTGAACATCAAATGCGACGCGTAGAAAAAATGATGCGACAAATGGATAGACAAATGTCAAAAGATTTTAATAAAGATTTTAATAAAGAAATAATGGTTATAGGTAAAACAATGCAAAATCCTGTTGGTATTTCAGAAAATGATGATTCTTATATTGTAACAGTTGCATTAAAACCTTTTGGTAATTCAGCAAAAAATATTAAAGTTGACGTAGAAGATGATAATGTTCTAAAAATAGAAGGCTCAAATGAAATTAAAAAAGGTAGTCATGAAAATATGATAAACTTAATGCAAGCATATAAACTTCAAAAAAAAGTTGATAAAGATAAAATGACGACAAAAGAAGAACACGGTAAATATGTTGTAACAATACCGTTTTCAGCACAATAAATTATATTAATAAAAATTAACAAACACGTCATAACCATGGCAATTATTGGTTATGACGTGTTTTATTATAAGTGTATAGTTGTATTATAGATAAATTGAAAGGACATAAAAATGAGCTTTGCTCCAACAACAAGAGTCGGTTACGAAGGCGGTCTTGCACATGATAGACAAATTTTGGATAAAATAACAAAATCTGGTGCCGAAGATGGTGGAGGCTTTACAGCAAAGGTTCAAATTCCTGATGGAGCAATAAAATCTGATACAGTAGAAATTGGCGGAGTTGATAAAACTAAGTCAGGTGCAAGCGGTAAAAAGATGCTTTCAACAGGTATTTTATTGGCTGGTGGAGCTTTAATCGGATATTTGTGCAGCGGTTCTATAAAAAAAGGTATTGACTTTGTAAAAGACAAAGCTGGTCAATTTATGGCTCAAGGTAAACCTGCCGAGTTGCTGGCAACAGGTAAGGGTTTGTTAGAAAAAGTTAAAAATGCAATTTTTGCAAAGTAAACAAAATAAAATTTTAATAGGTAAGGAAAAAGGAAAAAACAGATTATTTAGGCGATTGAAAAATCGCCTTTTTATTTTTTAATTTGATTAATATAAAAAATGAGTTTGCATATTTATGCAAACTCATTTCCTTTTTAAAAATAAATATAATATTAGTGGCAAAGTGCAAGTAAGATACCTGCTGCAACAGCAGAACCGATTACACCTGCTACGTTTGGTCCCATTGCATGCATTAACAAGAAGTTTTGAGGATTTGATTCTAAACCAACTTTGTTAACTACACGCGCTGCCATTGGTACTGCCGAAACACCTGCTGCACCAATAAGCGGATTGATTTTTTTCTTTGAAAATAAATTCATTAATTTTGCAAATAATACACCTGATGCTGTTGCGATTGAAAATGCGCACAAACCAAGGAATAAAATTCCTAATGTTTCCAGTGTCAAGAATTTATCTGCTGATAATTTTGAACCAACTGACAAACCAAGTAAAATAGTTACTATATTAATAAATTCATTTTGTAATGTTTTTGAAAGTCTGTCTGTAACACCGCATTGCATTACTAAATTACCAAATGTTAAAGCTCCAAGTAAAGGTGTTGCATCAGGTAGAAAAATAATACATAATCCCAATACTACAAGAGGGAAGATAATTTTTTCACGTTTTGAAACCACACGCATTTGTACCATTTCAATTTTTCTTTCAGCTTCTGTTGTCAAGGCTTTCATAATAGGCGGTTGAATAATTGGTACTAATGCCATGTACGAATAAGCGGCAACTGCAATAGCACCTAATAAATCAGGAGCTAATCTTGAAGTTACAAAAATAGATGTCGGCCCGTCAGCTCCACCAATAATACCAATAGATGCGGCTTCTGCAAGACCAAAATCAAATCCTGCGTATTTAGCTAATAATAATGCACCCAATAATGCACCAAAAATCCCAAATTGAGCTGCACCACCCAAAAGAGCTGTTTTAGGATTTGCAATTAACGGACCGAAGTCTGTCATTGCACCTACACCCATAAATATGAATAATGGGAATAAACCACCATCAATACCAACGTGATAAACCGTATATAAAAATCCACCGGGTTCAGCTATTCCTGCAACCGGAATATTTGCTAAAATACCTCCAAAACCGATTGGTAATAACAATAATGGTTCATAGTTCTTTTTTATTGCTAAGTATAATAATACCAAACAAACAAAGAACATTATAATTGCTCCGTACATGTGTAAAAAGTTTTCTACACAATTTACGTTTTCTAACGGTTCTTTAACCATATTAGCAATACCTGTGATACTGCCTAAACTTTTAAATGATTCTAATAATTGCATACGTCACCTCACTAGTCCAAAGTTACCAATACTTGACCGGGGTTAACCGTTGCGCCTACATCTACTCTTACAGAACCAACTTTACCTGCACGTGGTGCTTTAATTTCTGTTTCCATTTTCATAGCTTCCATTAAAATTAAAACATCACCTTCACTTACGGAATCACCGCTTCTTGCAATAACTTTTAATATTGCACCCGGTAGTGGAGCTTTAACTTCAGTTGAACCTTCACTAGCAGATGTTGAAACGGCTGCCGTTTCTTTCATACCTTCGGTAATTGATACGTCATAAGATTTTCCGTTAACAATTGCTTTGTCGCCATCCAGTTTTACAGAATAATCTTTTCCGTTAACAGTAACTGTTGCTCCGTTTTTATAATTATTATTTGAAGCAAGTTTTTGACCTTTGTTTACAAGCACTTTACCTTTGCCTAATAAAAAGTCAATACCTTTATCTGCATTAGCATCTTTGCAAGCTGCTGCAATAAATAAATTTTCATCAGTAACTGGTAAACCTGCAGCTTTTAGTCTTTCTTCTGCGGCTTTCAAACCTTTTTCAGGATCTTTTTCATTCAAATCTACAACTTTTTCTGTTGTTGGTTTTAATCCTGTTTTTTCTTCTGCCCATTTAACTAATTCAGGATCAGGTTCGCAAGGAGTTTTACCAAAATAGCCTAAAATCATTTTTGCATAACCCGGATTTGCTTGATCCCAAGGTTTTTCTGTAACTGCATTTAAGAATGATTGTTGAGCATAGAATTGAGATACAGGAGTAACTGAAGTACCAAAACCAGCTCTTTCAACAACTTCTTTCATATTTGCAATAACTTTTGGGAATTTATCTAGCATACCCATATCTCTTAATTGGTCAACTGTTGTAGCTGTTGCACCACCCGGAAGAGGTGCTTGAATTAAAATAGGGTTAACAGCTAAAGAAATAGGAGAAATTGTATAATCTTTCATACAATCTTTAAATATTTCTTCTGTTTCCATAATTTTTTTAATATCTAAACCTAAATCGTAGTCAGTACCTTTTAATGCATGCCACATAGATATAATATCAGGTTGAGCAGTACCGCCTGATACAGGTTTCATAGATAAATCAATTCCGTCAGCACCGCCATCTAAAGCTGCTAAATATGCTGCTAAGCCTGTACCTGCTGTTTCGTGAGAGTGGAAACGAATATGTGCGTCTTGACCTAAAATTTCACGAGCCATTTTTACTGTTTCAAAAACTTTTCTTGGGTTAGATGTACCGGATGCATCTTTAAATGCTAACGAATCAAATGGTAAACCTGAATCTAAAATATTTCTTAAAACCCTTTCGTAAAATGCAACATCATGAGCACCTTCACAACCAAATGGTAATTCCATCATTGTAATAGTAACTTCATGTTGTAAACCATGTTTTTTTATGCTGTTAGCTGAATCTATCAAATTATCAACATCATTTAATGCATCAAAGTTTCTTACTACATCAACACCGTGTTTTTTAAACATTTTTGCGTGTAAATCTATTACATCACGTGGTTGAGAATTTAAACCAACAACATTCACACCTCTTGCTAAAGATTGTAATTTTACATCAGAACCAACTGTTTCTCTGATTTTGTCCATTGTTTCAAATGCATTTTCATTGCAGAAGAAAATAGGAGCTTGAAATCTTGCACCGCCTGCAACTTCAAAATGCTTAATGCCGGCATCAACAGCTGATTTTAAAGCCGGTAAAAAGTCTTCTAATAGAACTCTTGCACCGAATACGGATTGGAAACCATCTCTGAAAGATGTATCCATAACTTTAATTAATTTTTTTGACATACCTCTATTCCTTTTCTTAAATTGTTAAATTTTAAATCATTTTCATTTTTGCAACCGCAATTGCTACGGCTATTTCTTCATCTGTGTTGGTTTCTTTACGAACTGCAACAGGAGCTTCAACTTCTTCAGGCATAAATTTGCTTATGAATGATACTGTTTTTGACATTATGTTCATTGCAAAAACAAGTATAGTCAAGAATATAAGCACTGTTCCCATTCCAACAATCGTGATGATTAATCCTTCTTGTAACATATTTCTTGTCCTCCATACACTTAATCATATAACAAACAAAAAAATTAAACAATTTGAAATTTAAAAAAATATGATTATAATATTAATATATGCAGAAAATAGAGGGTTTTATGAATTTGAAAAAGATTATTATTTTATCATTAATGGCTTTATTTTGTATTCCGCAGACAAGTTTTGCTATAAGTTTTAAAAAAGATAAAGCGGATGTAAATGTTCAACAACAAGCACATGCAAATTATCCTCCAAAATATGACCAAATATACCTTGACCAGTTGAAAAAGGAATATAAAAAAGTAAGTAGTGATGAAGTTATTTTAGTTGCTCTTGATATGATGAAAAATACAGGGGCTGATTTTTCAAGACGCGCACTTTTAGGTTACAATTTAACAGGAAAACCTGTAAAAATACAGTTTAAAAACTTAGGTGCGATTAAAGAAGATTATGCAAACTTTGATGCTTTAGGTTGGAAAAAGAAAAATGATTTATATATTTTTATAAACCCAAGACATGCAGATGCTCCTCCTGCTGCATTAGCTGCATTATTAGCTCACGAAGCTTTGCATCAGGATGAATATAATTCACTTGCAGAAGAAACTTATGCATGGACAATGGAAGCAGCTGTGTGGTGCGAAATGCTTGAAATTTATCCCGAATCAAATGATGTTCAGCACCCGCTTTTACAAAGAGAAAATACACTAAAACAGTTATTTGAAAAAGGCGGATATACAAATAAGTATATAAAGAAAACAGTTTATGCAAATAAGGGTTATCAAAACTTACCACAAACATCCCCAGGGTTTGAAAGACTTTAAGTTGTTTTTATTCTTGAAAATCTGAAAAAAGAAATTTGTTACTTTAAAAGAGTGCAAAATCTTTCAAAAATATATGATTTTGAAGTAGAATACATAACACCGAAAATTTTAAATATAAACAATGACAAATGTTCATACAATGACTGCAAATGTAAAAAAGATAAATATAAAATATAATCCTGTTATCTATTGATAAAATTTAATCCTTGATGTTAAATATTTTTATGAACAAAAAACACGTAATTATTGCAGTTATATTACTTGCTGCGCTTCTTATATTTAACAATATTTTGCATGATATTTATATCAAAATGGTGTCAGCTCCAACCGGCATTCAAACAGCGACAAATGTCGAACAAATTTCTTCTCAAAAGTTGTTTGATAAAACTTGGAAAATTATAAAAAAATCATATTATGACACTGATATGAACGAGCAAGATTGGTATCGTTGGAAAGCACATTATCAGGGTAAGATTAAAACTGAAGATGATGCTTATGTTGCAATAAATACAATGCTTGCAAGTTTAAATGATCCTTATTCAAAATTCTTGTCTAAAAAAGAATTTGCGGAATTAAATACATCAATTGCATCAAAAATTACAGGTATAGGTGTTAATATATTTTCAAATGCAGGGAAAATTACTATTTTAAACGTAATAGAAGGTACACCGGCATATTCTGTGGGATTGAAAAATGGTGATATTATATATTCCGTTAATAAAAAAGAAGTTAGCGGTATGACAATAGCTGATGTTGCAGGACTTGTGAGAGGTCCTGAAAACAGCATGGTAGAGGTTACTGTTCTTCGAGATAACAAAAAATTAACTAAAAATATTAAACGAAAAGAGATTAAAATAAAAACTGTAAAAAGTTCAATAGATAAAAATATTGGTTACATTCAAATAATGAGTTTTATTGGTTCGACTACATCAAACGAATTTTTAGAAGCTCTTGAAAAAACAGAAAAAACAGATGGTTTGATTTTAGATCTTAGGGGTAATCCGGGTGGTCTTTTACCTAATGCTGTTTTTATAGCTAATTTATTTATTCCGGAAGGAAAAATTGTTAGTGTTGTTGGTAGAAATGGTTTTAAACAAGATTTATCAGCTCAAAAAACAAATTTTACGGTAAATAAACCAGTAGTCGTTTTGATTGATCATTCCAGTGCAAGTGCAAGTGAAATTTTATCAGGAGCATTAAAGGATTATAAAAAAGCAAAACTGGTTGGGACTACAACATACGGAAAAGGTATGGTACAGGAAGTTCTTGCATTGCCTAATGAAACAGGATTAAATCTTACTATTGCAAAGTATTTAACTCCAAACGGTACGGATATAAACAAAAAAGGTATTTCACCGGATGTGAACGTTGAGTTAACATTGGATGATTTAAAGAAAAATCAAGATTCACAGTTACTTATGGCTAAAAAAATGATGAATGATATTTTGAAAGAATACCGATAATTATTTTGCAAGTTCTATTAAATCTTCAATAGTTTTGTTATATTCAAAATTTTCACCCGTGCTTTGACATAAAAATGAATTAATCAAATCCATACGTCTGATGGCTTCATCACATAACGGGTCAGTGCCTTTTGCGTAAGCTCCTATATTAATTAAATCTTCATTTTTTTTATAGACAGCAAGTAAGTTTCTTATTTTGGCAGCGGCTGCGCGATGTTCTTTTGTAGTAACATCACCCATAACCCTGCTTATGGATTGTAAAACATCAACAGCAGGATAATGATTTTTATGTGCAAGTTCTCTTGACAGCATAATATGACCGTCTAAAATACTTCTTGCCGTGTCAGAAATAGGTTCATTAAAATCATCACCCTCTACTAAAACAGTATAAAGGGCAGTTATTGAACCTTTGTCATTACATCCTGCGCGTTCCATTAATTGCGGCATAATTGCAAATACACTTGGAGTGTAACCTCTCATTGCAGGCGGTTCTCCGGCGCTTAATCCTACAACACGCTGTGCCATTGCAATACGAGTTACTGAATCCAGCATAAATAAAACATCTTTTCCTTGGTCACGAAAATATTCTGCAATTGAAGTAGCTACAAATGCTGCTTTTATTTTTACTAAGTCAGGTTGTTCTGAAGTTGCTGCAACTACAACAGTACGTTTCATACCTTCAGGTCCCATGTTTTTTTCAATAAATTCACGCACTTCACGACCACGTTCACCGATTAAGGCGATTACGTTTATATCTGCAGTTGTATTTTTTGCCATCATTGAAAGGGTTGTACTTTTCCCAACACCTGAACCTGCAAATATACCTAAACGTTGACCTTTACCAACCGTTATAAATCCGTCTATTGATTTTATTCCTAAAGATAAAGGTTCTTCTATTCTTGCTCTTTTGAGTGGATTTATTGGCTTTGCGGATGTTGATACGTAAGATTGGGCATTTATTTCACCTAAATTATCAATAGGATTGCCTAAACCATCAAGAACCCTTCCTAAAAGATTGTTGCCAACTTTTAGTTTCATCGGCTCACCTGTATTTAAAACTATTGCTCCTGGTTGAATACCGTCCATTGAACCTAATGGCATAAGCAGTATTTTCTCATCTTTAAAGCCTACAACTTCTGCCCAGATTACATCATTATTATTTTTTTTATAAATATGGCATAAATCTCCGATACTTGCTTCAGGACCGTCTGATTCTATAATTAAACCCTTAATTTCACTGACTCGCCCTATTTCTTTGACAGTTTTTGTATTTTCGACAATATTCATAAATTTTTCTTTATTGAACATTGATTACTCCTCTTTTTTTAATTCTGTCAATTCTGTTTCTATGTTTTTTTCGAGCAGCTCTGTGTTGATTTTAGGTTCTTCTAATTCTGTTTCAAAGATTTCTTGAGGCTGTTCTACGTTAGTTTCAATATTTGTTCCATCATCACAATAATGTGCTGTTATAAATTTTTCAGCTATTTGGTCTATTTGAATTGTTATTCGGTTATCAACCCTTGAAAGTAAGCTTTCTACAATTGCTCCATCTTCTGATATGTTACTATCTTCAAGGATTTTTATTGATTGTAATTTTGGTATTTCAGCTTTTAAATCTTCTGAAATAGAATAAATTTTTTCTGATAAACTCGGATTTATTGTTATTGTAATATTTTCTTTGTCTTTTAGTTGTTTAATAGACTCAATTGTAATATTTTTCAAGATGTCTATGTTATTATCAAAAGATTTTTTACAAATTTTTCTTGCAATGGCACAAACCAATTCTATGATATCAAGCTCTGCTGATTTTATAATATTATTTTTAATATCAAATTGGCTTTTTGCAAATTTATCAACAGCCAAAACCTTTTCTTCTAAAGATTTTGTACCGTCTTCATATCCTTGTTTATTGCCGATTTCGTAACCTTCTTTTCTGGCATTTTCTCTAATTTCATCAGCCTCTGACGTAGCTTGAGCATTTGCCTGTTCAATTATTTTTTTTGATTCTTCTTGTGCTTGGATTAATATTTGTTTTGCTTCTTCAACAAGTTGTTTTGCCTGTTCTGTTCCATCTTTAATAATTTGTTCTCTTTCAGCCTTTGCTTTTATAAGCATTTTTTCAATAGCTGAAAGTTCTTCTTTATGCTGATTTTCTAAAGGAAGAACAAAGCTTGAACCGATTTGAACGTTATCACCTTTTATCCTAGTCAATGAATTCTTCCTCACCTTCATCTCTTTCAAGAACAATTTCTCCAGAAGCTTCAAGAGCTTTAATTGTCATACAAATTTGAGATTGAACTTCTTGAACATCTTTAGCACGAACAGGTCCAAGATATTCCATATCATCGCGTAACATTTGTTGTGCGCGTTCTGACATATTGGTGAATATTTTTTCACGCACTTCTTGTTTTGTACCTTTAAGCGCAAGAGCAAGGTCTTTTGTATTAACTTCACGTAAGATACGTTGAATTGTTTTGTTGTCAAGAGTTTGAATATCTTCAAATACAAACATTAATTCTCTTACTTCGTCTGCAAGTGTAGGATTTTCGATTTCGAGTAATTCTAAAACATTTCTTTCTGTTGCTCTGTCTGTTCTGTTTAAGATATTGGCAAGGGTATCAATACCACCCGCTTGAGAGAAGTCTTGAACCATTACAGATGAGAATTTAGTTTCTACAATTTTTTCTATTTCAGATAAAATTTCAGGATTTGTAGTATCCATATCTGCAATTTTCATTGCAACTTGAGCTTGCACATCCGGTGGCAAACAGTTTAAAACCTTTGCAGATTGTGTAGGTTGTAAATATGCTAAAATTAAAGCTATTAATTGTGGATTTTCATTTTGAAATGATGTTGCAAGCTGAACAGGATCGGCTTCATTAAAGAATTGAAAAGGATTTGCATTCATTAATGTTTCAAGTCTGTTCATAATTCTTTTTGCTTGTTCAGGACCGTATGTCATTTCAAGAACTTGTTTTGCGTAATCTTTACCGCCTTTTGCAAGGTAACTGTTTGCTTGAAATAAACTTCTGAATTCTTCTAAAATTCCGACAAGAGATGCCATTGGAACTTTATTTAAGCTGGCAATTTCCAACGCAATTTTTTCTAATAAATCGTTATCGGTTATATTTTTTAACACTTCAGCCGCGGTTGCAGGTCCTAGTAAAATTAACAGAGCTGCAACTTTTTGTGTTGAATTCATTTCTAAAATTTGCTGAGATAATAATGCGTTATCCATTTTTTTTAATCCTTAATATAAGATACCAAAAGTCGGGCAGCTTCTGCCGGATCTGCCATAATTGTGTCATTTAATTCCATTCTTGCACGTTCAAGTTCAGGATCAATATTCGCTTCAATTTTTGGAAGTGTTTCTTGAAGTGTAATTTCAGGAACTTCTTCTGTCATTTGAGGTAATTGAGGTTCAAATGTCTTTTGAACGTCTTGAATTTCAACAGTTCTTCCCATTCTGCCCATTAATCCTCTTATAATAAACAATGCTGCAAGTCCGAGAATAAGAACAACAATTAGCGGCCCCAAGTCTTTGGTTACGTAATCAACTGCGGCTTTGGTTTTTATTTCTTTTTCTAAAACTTCTTGTTTCTTTTCTTCTTCGGCTAAAGATTCAAATTGTAAACTTGAAACTGTAATAACATCGCCACGTTCATAATTTGCACCTGCTGCTGACAATACCAAATTTTGAAGTTCTTCTTTTTCACTGTCAGTTAATATTTTATTAACTGCAACGGCAATGGTCATTCTTTTTATTGTTCCAGGCGCATAAACAACTTGTTTTATTTCTTTAGAAACGCTGTAATTTACTGAATTCTTTTCTTTTGCGTAGTTTAAGTTTCTAGCTTGAACGTTTGCATTTACAGGTGTTTGATTAGGATTTTCGTATGTTTCTACTTCTGATTGTGATGTTGTTAAAACCCCTTTATATCCGTTTTCACCATCTCCAACAGGAACATAAGTTTCTATGGTTGCTTTTGTTGAGTTAAAATCAATATCTGCATTGACTTGTACTGATACATTACCTTTACCTACAATTTTTTCCAAAACTTGAGAAACTTTTGCTGCAGTTTGTTTTTCTGCATTTGATTTAAAAGTTTCCATATCATTTGAGTTTTTGCCTGTTTCTTCCGAAAGACTTGCTCCATTTTGGTCGGTAATGAATACTCTTTCCGGAGTTAGTCGAGGAACAGAGTATGCAACTAAATTTTTAATTGCTTTGACCTGAGAAGCTTTTAATCTGTAACCTTCATTTAGTATAAGCATTACTGAGGCTGTTGGAACTTCATCTTTGTCTTCAAAGATAGAACGTTCAGGATCAGCTAATTGTACACGACAGCTTTTTATACCATTCATTTTTTCGATTGAGCGAACAATTTCACCTTGAAAAATACGTTGTTTGGTTAGTTTATTTTTAAAATCAGTAGAACCAAGCTGCATATCGTCTAACAATTCAAATCCTGGAGATTGGCTGTCAATAAGACTATTTTCAGCTACAAAAATTCTTAAATCATCTTTGTCTTTTGCAGGAACAAGAATTGCTTTTTTATCTTCCGATACTTTATAAGCTTGTCCGTTTTTCTTAAAACTTTCAACAATGTTAGCAATGTCAGATTGGGGCAAATCGCTGTATAAAATAGTCCATTCCGGTTCTAAAGATTTTGCAAGCATGTATGCTGCAACAGCAACAGTTATAACTGTTAATGCAAGTAAACCTACTTTTTGGGGTATATCCAGACCGTCCCAAAGCTTTTTTATATCTTCTAACAAAGGTTTTAAGCTGTTTTCCATTATATATTTTTATCCTGAAATTACACTTTATCAACAATATAATAACTATTTTTGTGTGAAATTTCAAAATTGTTAAGTAGTGTTACTTTTATTAAAATGCAAAATAAAAAGTCTTACACATGTGCAAGACTTAAAAAAAATATACATTTACCCCACATACTTTATATCACGAATATTTTTTTTCGTCAAACCGACTTAGCCCAATTGTATATAAAATGTAACAAATTTGTTACAAACCGTCAACAAAAATTTTTCACCGTTTTGTATGATTGTGTATTTGCATTCATATTATAATATATATTTGTACAAGTAAGTAGTGAGGTAGAAAATGTCGATTGATGACGCTTTAGTTATGATTTTAGCAGGCGGAGAAGGTAAAAGATTACATCCGCTTACAAAAGACCGTGCAAAACCGGCTGTTCCGTTTGGTGGACGTTACAGAATTATTGATTTTGTTTTAAACAATTTTATTAATTCAGGCTTTTATAAAATAAAAGTTTTAACACAATATAAATCAGACTCTTTAAATCAGCATATTTCAAGAGGTTATGCACTATCTCCGTTTTTAGATCAATATGTTGATTTAGTACCTGCGCAAATGAGAACAGGCGGTGATTGGTATAGAGGTACAGCAGATGCAGTATTCCAAAATGTTTTGCATATTGTTGATGCTGATCCTACATACGTTTGTGTATTTGGGGGCGACCATGTTTATAAGATGGATGTTTCTCAAATGCTTGATTATCACAAGCAAAAGAAAGCTGATTTAACAATTGCGGCAATTCCTATTCCTATTGAAGAAGCTTCTGAATTTGGTATTATGGAAGTTGATGAAAATTGGAAATTAACAAACTTTGTTGAAAAACCAAAAACAAAACCAAAATCATTACCTGGAAACCCAAATATGTGTTTAGCTTCAATGGGTAACTATATTTTTGGCAAAGATGTATTAATGGATGCTTTATACCGTGATAATAAAATAGAAGATTCAAGTCACGATTTTGGTAAGAATGTTATTCCAATGTTATTGAACGAAGGCAAACCTGTTTATGTATATAACTTTAAAGAAAATACATTCCCTGGAGTTACTGATGCGGAAAGAGGTTATTGGAAAGATGTAGGAAATGTTGATGCATATTGGCAAGCAAATATGGACTTGTTGGATTCTTGTCCTGAATTGAATTTATATGCAAAAGAATGGCCATTGAGAACATTTAATTACAATTATCCTCCTGCAAAATTTATATGGCAAGAAGGCGATAGGGTTGGTATGGCAACTAACTCAATGGTGTCAGAAGGTTGTATTATTTCAGGTGGCGGACTTTCAAGATGTGTTCTTTCTCCAAAAGTAAGAATTAATTCTTATTCATCTGTAACAGAAAGTATTTTGATGGAAAATGTAAATATAGGACGTCATTGTGAAATAAGACGAGCTATTATTGACAAGAATGTTCAAGTTCCGCCATATACAAAAATCGGTTTTGATAGAGAAATAGATTTGCAAAAAGGATTCTACATCTCTCCTAACGGTATTACGGTAGTTCCTAAAGGTGCGATTCTTTAATTAAAATTTATTTTACAAAAAACTCCTTTGTGCTAAACTTTGTACAAAGGAGTTTTTTATGATAAAGAAAAAAATATTTATTATAATTTGTTCGGTAATATTAATTTTATTGTTATTTGCATTAATTATGATGTTTATTAATAATAACAATTCAAATTCAGCAAAATTAAATCATTACATAGAAACACAGGTTATTACAAGTTTGTCAGAAGCTCAGTCTTTAGATAACAGTAAACCTATGGTTGTAGTTTTTCACGCTCCATATTGTTCAACTTGTCATCAATTTATGCCTGCATTTAATAAATTGGCAAAAGAGTATGCGAAAAAATTCAATTTTGTCGCATTGAATATTCAAGAACCTCAAAATTACCCTCTTGTTTCCGGTAATGTTGGTGGTATTCCGACTTTATATATTTTTGATACAACAATTGGAAACAAAGTTCACATTTCTCTTTCTGCAATTAGAAATTATAACGACTTGAAGTCAGAGTTGGACAGATATTTGAGAATTCGTTCATATATTGACATGGAAAAGGCAAAAGCTGATCATGAAAAATTGGTTGAAAAATATTTGAAAGATATTCAAAAAAATGCAAAATAATTTTTTGAAAAATTTAATAGTTGTATTATCAATATTTATAGGATTTGCAAATAATGCATATTCTGCAAATTATTTGCAATGTGAACAAGCTGTGCAAGAGGGTAAACCTTTTATTTTATATTTACATTCAAATAGTTGTTATGCTTGTAAGCAATTTACTCCAATTTTTAATCAAGTAGTAAGTTCTATGCCGGAGTATAACATTGTTGATGTGAATTATAGTTATCCGCAAAAGCAAAACGTATGTACTTCGGCTGAATCTCAAACAATTCCTGCGGTTTATGTTGTTAATCCTCATAAAAAAATTCGTTCAAAATTAAATTATGACATATATTTTAAGCAAAAAGAATTTAAAGATTCTTTGTTGAAATTGTTAAATGAATAGTTTGCAAAAAAAAGGTGAAAACTTTGTTTTCACCGCATCTGTTAAATTAAAATAAACACACTTAATAAATAAATCCCTTATTGGGTTTTCCTTACCTAATCTTCTATAAATCAAACTTTTTTTCTTCTAATAATATCCTTTCGTTGTTTTTTGAGAGAGTTTAAGATAATTGGAGATATATGTCAAAGAGAACTCAAGATTATTTGATAATGCTTGAGATGAATTTTTTAACTTCGTAAACAGAATCTTCTACAAATTCTTTTGCTAAAGTTGATACAGGTTTGTTATCAATGTAATCAAAAGCGAAGTAAATAGGATCTTTTGCGTTGTTGAATCTCATTCTTCTGTCTTGAACGTTAAGATAAAATAAAGAGTCTTTTTGTTGAGCTAATAATTCACCGAAATGTGTTTTTGCTGTTGTTTGCATTTTGTTTTCTCTCTCCATTTATCTTACATTTATATAAAGAGATTTTTATTAAAAAAATTGCTTTTTTTAACCAATACGACTTAATATTTCTTAACAAAAGACCATAGTACCACATTTAGCAATGTTTTGCACAATACGTTAAGAAATATCTAATGCTTTATATAAGAAAATATACTTTTCCTTGTTTATATAAAGTATTTTTCTAATTAAAAATTGCCTTTGCAATATTCATGCGTGTTTAGGATTATTGGGGTGCGCATAGCCTTGTTGCTCGTATAAATTGCTTACGCAATTTTTGCACTTCGCAAACGGCTATTTGCTCTCACGAGTTTCGCTCACTTCGTTCGACTTCACTCTACCCAAAATCCTTAAAATTGCCTTTGCAGTATTCATGCGTATTTAGGATTATTGGGGTACGCATAGCCTTGTTGCTACGCCAAATTGCTTGCGCAATTTTTGAACTTCGCAAACGGCTATTTGCTCTCACGAGTTTCGCTCACTTCGTTCGACTTCACTCTACCCAAAATCCTTAAAATTGCCTTTGCAATATTCATGCGTGTTTAGGATTATTGGGGTACGCATAGGATTATTTTCGTGAGTTGTAAATTATTAATAGAAAAAATATTATTTACAAGTTGTATTTGTTGTACCATCTAAAATAGTTCCGTCCAGACATTTACCGTTACTACCTAATTTTAAATAATCCATATTACCTATTGTTACTACCCAAGCTGTACATGCCATAGTTGGGGGATTAGGACAAGTTTGTAAAGTTCCTGTTTCAAGTCCGGCAGGTACTATACCATCTTCTTTTAGTCTAAAGTAAAAAATATCCTTACCTGTATAACTTGGACCTTTATTTTTTCCGTCAATATCAACATAAAATCTGGCATAATAGCCAGGTTCACTCTCATAAGTAATAAGTATAGTTGTCCCATCAGATAAAATAATAGTTCTTGTTAATTCAGACCTTGAATAAAACCAATGACTGTTAGCACCATTTACTTTATCAGGAAAACAATCTGTAATATTAGACTTACAGTCTTTAGAAATTTTCATAAATTCTGTAATTCGTCCTGCGAAACATTCAATTTGATCTTCTCCATTAGAACTTTTAAACCATTCACTTACAGGACCATAAACAGCTTCTGCTCTGCCAAGTGCATCTTGAAGATTTGAATATATCTTTTTAACTTTAGCGACTTTTTCTTTGTCACCTGTTGATGAGTTTAAGTTTGGAAGTGTTAACGCTGCAACAACACCAATTATGCCCATTACAATGAGAGTTTCAGCAAGAGTGAACGCTATTTGAGAGGGCAGTGATGAACTGTGTTGCGTGAACTGTTTAGAGTGAACTGCGAACTGTTTGTTTGTCATTGCGAGAAAATCTCTGATTTTCGTGGCAATCCAGTTTTTATTTTTTAAATAATTAATGATTCTTTTTAGCATGTTATACTTCCTTTCTTTATTTATTGTCCTACTCGGACGGAGGAAACTTTTGGTAGCAAAAGTTCCACAAAACTACAACCCGATTTCTATTCATTAATTTTCACTAAATTCAACCTGTGCAAGCAAACTCACTACGTTCAAACAATGCTTGCTTTGTTGTTGTTTCATTAAGTGAAAATTATTCGTTTCAATAGGGTTGATTTTACTCATTTCATATTTATACCTTTCTTTCGTCATACTGAGCGTTAGCGAA